>NZ_SKOG01000195.1 GCF_007120195.1 Aquisalimonas sp. | reverse complement strand
GGCGTCTCCCACGGCACGCGGGAGGAGGCCGAGCAGCTTGTGGCGTGGATCCGATCCGGCCAGTTGAGGCCGGTGCTGCATGCGGCGTTCAAGCTGTCTGATCTGCACAAGGCCGAGGAATACTTCGTCAACCGCGGCAGCAACTACCTGGGCAAGATCGTCATTGTTCCGGACTCGCAGTGGCAGCAGCACGGTGCGCCGTATGCGCTCGAGGGGACACCATGAGCGAAGAACTCACGCTGCAATTAATCGATACCCATGCCGGCGGCGATGTCAGCCGCATCGTGGTCGGGGGCATTGACCCGCTGCCAGGCACGACGGTCAGGCAGCAGATGGAGTATCTGCGCGATGATGCGGACGGCCTGCGTAAACTGCTGCTCAGCGAACCCTACGGCATACCCGAGATGTCGGTGGACCTGATCGTTCCTGCCACCGATCCCGAGGCCGAGTCGGGCTACATCATCATGGAGGTGATGGGTTACCCGATCTAT
Source organism: Aquisalimonas sp. (assembly GCF_007120195.1). Taxonomy (GTDB): domain Bacteria; phylum Pseudomonadota; class Gammaproteobacteria; order Nitrococcales; family Aquisalimonadaceae; genus Aquisalimonas. The sequence continues at coordinate 27,451 of NZ_SKOG01000195.1, read as the reverse complement.
TCCGGCTCCAACACCATCTGCACGGCTACGGCGCTGCTGGAGAGCGGCATGATACCGAAGCAGGAAGGCCACCAACGATTCATACTGGAATCACCGGCGGGGCGAGTTCATATCCAGGCACAGGTGAAAAGCGGCGAGGTGATTGCCATCACCTGCGAGGGGCTGCCCAGCTACATCGACACCTATCAGGCCACCATCCATGTGCCCGCCATTGGCGACGTCCAGTACAGCATTGCCTACAGCGGCGGCTTCTACGCCTTGGTCGATGCCAGCGCCCTGGGGTTTGCCCTGACCCGGGACGAAGAGTCACGCTTGTCGACGTGTGCCCATGCGATTGTTGAAGCGATTCAGGCCCAGAGAGGCTTCTCCCATTACACGCTTGGGGACGTGGGGCCGCTGCCGTTTCTCCACTTCATGGGCCCGGTCGAGCAGGTGGCGGACGACTACTACCGCTCGCGCTCGACCACCTATGTGCACCCGGGCGTGATTTGCCGCAGCACCACGGGCACCGGCACGTCGGCCAGGCTTGCGCTGATGCATTACGAATCCAGCATTAAGCCGGGTGACAAGCTGGAAACGATCTCCCTGCGTGAAACTGGCTTCATCGGCGAATTGACCGGCATACGACAGGACGGCTTGCATCAGGTGGCCGACAACTCCATTACCGGCAGGGCCTATGTACTGGCCCGCTCGGAGATTGTCGTCAACTGCGAGGACCGCATGGTGGAGTGTGTCGGTCTGCACCACATCTTGAGCAGCCGCCACCGATCGGCGCGGTGAGCGACTGGCCAGCCCCCTTTCAGGCAGGGCTGTCTGCGCGCTGTACAGATGACCAAAAAGGGCTTGGAAATCCTGTCTGCCGACTGGGCTCAAAGCGAGTAAGGTTCCATGATATAGCACAGGCAATCCTGATAAATGACGGTAATATCGCGGGTCAGCATGGACATCACGCAGGGTCGCCGGGTCAGTATGCGGTCCCCGTCGTAGCGAATGTAATGCGCAGTCACATCCCGTCCGGCGTTATCGGCCACCGACAGCCCGCGGGCATTGGGCGAGCGCCAGCCGATTAGCGTGTCCGCCGGCAGTGGCTGGAAATTGAGGGTGTCCAGGTCGTTGGGCAAGCAGAGGTCATAGCGCTCCACTTGGCGGCCGAAGGCGATTTGGTCCGCATCGCTCACGGTGACCCTGGCGACCGTATGCAACAACTCAAGGTCTGTTTCCGGGAAAGTGCCGGGCAGCTCGCCTTCTGTTAATAGGGCATCGATGAGGCGCGCCACCCGACTGATGCCCTCAGGTGCTCCGGATAGGCCGCACTCGAGGGTTGCCGCTGGACACAGACGCGAGAGTGCGACGCTCAGTACCTGGTTGGGCTCGGTAAAATACACAAGAATTGAGCTGAACTGCCGGGCCAGGCGGAGGTAGCGCGCGTCGAGCTGATTAATGCAGCCGTAGATCGGGTTTCTGCCGCTGTTGTTATGGACATCGAGTGCGGCAAACGGGGGTTGACGTTCCAGCTCACCCAGCAGCTCCGCCGCCATCCGGCACTCCGGGTGCGTGCCCCCGGCCCAGATGCGGTTGTAATCGGGCTGTCCCGGCAGCCGGCGCACCCCATAGCGGGCGGCCTCGATGTTGCCGACAAATAACCAAAGATCTCTCGGCAGCGCCACGGCGCGTTCCCGGAAGTCCGTGAGCAACCTCTGAATCGCCAGCAGGCCGGTGACTTCATTGCCATGCAATAGCACCGACACAAACAGCGGGGGTTGGCGCTCACCGCGCAGTCGGATGAGCGTTGGGCCTTTGAGCAGAGTGTCCAACCTGTTAACCGGGCAGTCCAGGAAGCCTTCGGGCAAGGCGTCGAGCCGATAGAGCTGCGAGTGGCGCTCCGGGTCTAGATCGTCCATTGGTGAACCGGGACCTGTCTCTGTTGCTGGCAATAATAGGCACGGGTGAGATTCTGGAAATCCCGTCCGTGTCGGGCAACAAAGCGCTTCTGCCAGGCTGAGCCTGTCTGCCCGCTGCGCAGACGTGCCGCTACGATGGCGTGCAGATAGGTATCGATGTCCTCACGGTCAATGCCCAGCTCTCCCAAAGTGTGCGCCGCGGCCGGCACCAGCTCACCGAGCAACAGTTCGCGCAGCTCATGCTCATGGCCATCCAGCCAGAACACCGTCGCCGCCATGCCATGCCGGGCCGCCTGGTAAAAGTTTGCCACATTGTGCTCGAACGCCAGCCGGTGTTCCGGTGCGTCCGCCAGGTCCGCCAGGTAGTGGATCAGGCCATAGAAAAACAGGATGTTGGCTATAACATCCGGCAATGACGGCCCTGCCGGAGTGACCCGGTGTTCCAGCCGCAGGGTGGGGCGCCCTTGTCCGTCGAAATCAACCAGCGGCCGGTTCCAGCGCCAAATCGTGCCATTGTGCAGCCGCAGATGCGCGAGCCGATGGGCGCCATCGGGATGCAGCGCCGGCAGCAGCACGGGGAAGAAATCCCGGTTCTCCCGGAAGATCTCCATCAGCGAATCTTGCACGTAACGGGTGCCAAACGTCGCCCGCTCGATCAAATGCCCTTCGCGGTCATGGAACGCCGGCACGGAGACCGATTGCTCGAACAACGGGATGCGGGATTCCTCCCAGAGCTCCTGGCCGAAGAGGTAGGGAGAGTTGGCGCAGCTGGCCACCATCGGTGCCGCGAGCACGTGGGCGGCGTTGTAAAAACGCACAGCGCGCTCGTTGTCGAGCTGAATATGGATCTGCAACGACGTGGTGGCCGCTTCGGTCATGACGTCGTGATGGACCACCTGCAAACGGTCATGATCGCCGCTGATGTCGATGTTCAGTGGCGTGCCGTGGCGGTGGACCAGCACTTGCTCGTTCAGGGCGTGGTAGCGCTGCAGTGGAGACATGTTCTCCACCGTCATCACGTCGTCTTTTAGCGTGGGCAGGATGCCGATCTGCAATGGAACCAGCCCGAGCGTGTCGGCCTGCTGCTTACAGCGTCCCCATATATCGCGCAGTTGGCGGTGAATTCGCTTAAACATGCGGGCGTGGCGCGGCTGGGGGGTGGTGTTGATCTCGAAATTGAAGCGGGACAGTTCCGGCACCACGAGCGGATCGTTCAGGCCCTGCAGGAAGGCTTCGTTTTCCGCCGCCGCCTGCCAGTCGCGGTCGAGCAGCCACCCTTCCAACTCCAGCCCGCAGACACCGGCGTCCGGGGACAAAGCATTGTCCTGGAACCACTGCTCAAGCTGCTGGGTCTCTTCGTTCAGATGCTGTCTGAAGCGCTGGAATTCTTCCGCGCTGAAACTGGAACGGGTAATCTCTTCGCCCATAGGACTGCTCCGCCACGGTAATCCTGGCTTTGGCTTTCAGGACGGTACTCCGAGTCTATACGCTCGGCCGGTTGCCAGTGCAACAGGGATTCATGGGTTCAAGCAAGGCCCACAGACGCGTTTAGCTCAATCAGGGCGGGCAATGCACAATCCTCTACTGCGCATGGTTACACTGGGGGCAGGATACCGGCGGTCGAGGGGCTGGGCATGTGCGGACGGTTCGTCAGCAAGACAGATGCGGCGATGGAACGGGCGTTCAATGTTACGCCGCGGCAATGGCGCCATGATTGGACGAGCTACAACGTCGCACCTACGCAGATGGTCCCGGTGATCAGGCCGGAAGGCGGGCAACGCGACGGCGTGATGCTCCGGTGGGGGCTGGTCCCCGCATGGGCGGAAGGACAACCGACGAAGTACAGCACCATCAATGCCAGAGCCGAGACCATCGCCACCGCGGCCACCTACCGTGCGCCCTGGAAGCGGGCTCAGCGGTGCATTATCCCGGCTGTCGGCTACTACGAATGGCAAGCTACACCCCACGGGAAGCAGCCGCACTTCATCCACTTGGCCGGGGGTGAACCGTTCGCGTTCTGTGGTCTGTGGGAGGCATCACGGGCACCAGATGGAGCTATCTTGGAGTCTTGCACCATCATTACCGTGCCGGCAAATCCGATGGTTGCAGAAATCCACGCCAAGGGGCGCATGCCTGCCATGGTGACGCCAGAGACCTGCGGCGCTTGGCTTGAAGGAACCCCGGCTGATGCTCAGGCCGTACTGGCACCATTCCCCGCCGAACTGATGGACGCCTATCCGGTCAGCAGCCGCGTGAACTCGCCCAGGAATGACGGCCCGTCGCTTCTCGAACGCGTGGCGTAGGTCCTACGGTGCATGACGCCTACGGCTAATGCCCCCTACGCCTTTCCCCCGCCCACGCGGCCAATCGCAGGATGTAGGGTGGATTAGCGCAGCGTAATCCACCGTGACACACCTGCAAAGCGCCTTTGGCGCGGTTCGCTCAACGGTGCATGACGCCTGTGGCTAATGCCCCTACGCCTTTTCCACGCCTCCGCGGCCAATCGCAGGATATCGGATGGATTAGCGCAGCGTAATCCACCGTGAGGTCTACGGGGCGCTCTCCCTGCGTAAGCCGTTGAATGACTGGTGGGCCGTGCTGGATTCGAACCAGCGACCAGCGGATTAAAAGTCCGATGCTCTACCAGCTGAGCTAACGGCCCGTTGCTCATTGCCTGACCGCGCGAATCATACCCAAACTGATCGGGCTGTCAAACCTGGACGATCACCGGCAGCAATTCCAATTATGGCCTGAAGCCAGAGACTCACGGGCGTCGACGCCGGTGCCATGGCGCGGCTGCTCGTCGGGTGGATTAGGCGAAGCCGTAATCCACCGTCAATGACATGGCGCCGCAGGCGCTCGACTCAAGCTGCGCTTGTGCGCCTTCGGCGCAATTTGTTTGACGGTGCATTACGCTGCCGCTAATGGCACCCTACACCCTTCGATCGGCCGCGGTGCTATGGCATGGCTGCTGTCGGCACTGGAGACGCCGACGCGCATGCCCACGCCGCTGGGTCAGCATCGGCTGCGGATTCCTGCGCTTGCCATCCATACCTAACTGTATGACCGCCTCCATGCCACCGCGGCAATGACGGCCGAGAGCCATGGCCCACGGAAGATCGGTGAAACTAGAACTGCTGGATCACCGGGGGCAGCTCAGCCGGTCGGTTGGTAGCGCGTGGGGTCGGGTACGCCCGCCTCGCGGAAGCCGTCAGCCCGCAGGCGACAGGAGTCGCAGACGCCGCACGCGCGGCCTTCGGCATCGGCCTGGTAGCAGGAGACCGTGCGGCTGTAGTCCACACCGAGGTCGAGCCCGCGGCGGATGATGTCGGCCTTGCTGAGTTCGCTGAGCGGGGCGTGGATGCGGAACGGGCTCTCACCCTCGACACCCGCCCGGGTTGCGAGGTTGGCGGTGGTCTCGAATGCACGGATGAACTCCGGGCGGCAATCCGGGTAGCCCGAGTAGTCCACAGCGTTGACGCCGATAAAGAGATCGGAGGCGCCGATGACCTCGGCATAGCCCAGGGCCAGGGCGAGAAACACCGTATTGCGGGCCGGTACGTAGGTGACCGGGATGCCCTGCGTGGGTGTCTCCGGCACGGCGATACTGGGGTCGGTGAGGGCGGAGCCGCCGATGGCGCCCAGCTCCAGACGGACCCGGCGGTGGTCGGCGGCTCCGAGGGTGCCGGCAATCTCGCTGCATGCGCTCAGCTCGGCCCGGTGGCGCTGGCCGTAGTCGAAGCTGATGGCGTGGCAGCGATAGCCCGCATCCCGGGCCATGGCCAGTACGGTTGCGGAATCAAGCCCACCGGAGAGCAGCACGACGGCGTTGCGCGCCGCCATGTCAGCGTCCCGGGACATCGCCCCAGAGCAGTTTATGCAGCTGGACCTGGAAGCGCACCGGCAGGGCGTCGGCGACGATCCAGTCGGCGAGCTCCCGCGCACTGAGTTGGCCGAAACTGGGAGAGAACAGGACCTCGCAGCGCTCGGCGAGGGCGTGGTTCCCGAGCACCTCACGGGACCAGTCATAGTCGGCGCGGTCGCAGATGACGAACTTCACCTGGTCGTTACCTTCCAGCAGATCAATATTGCTCCAGAGGTTGCGCCGGCACTCCCCGGAGGCAGGGGTCTTGAGATCCACCACCCGGCTGACACGGGAATCAATGCCGTCGATGGCCATGGCGCCGCTGGTCTCCAGAGACACCTCGTGCCCGGCATCGACCAAAGCCTGGAGCAGGGCATGACAACCCTTTTTCTGCGCCAGGGGTTCGCCACCGGTCACGGTGACGTGTCGGCTGCCATACTGCTGCACGGTTGCCAGAATCTCCGGCAGGGATCGGGCCGCACCGCCGTGGAAGGCATACGCCGTATCGCAGTACTGGCAACGCAGGGGACACCCGGTGAGACGCACAAACACGGTGGGCCAGCCCACGGTACGGGCTTCTCCCTGAAGGGAATGGAAAATCTCAGTGATTCGCAGCCGGACTGTGTTCGCGGTTTCGTTCATGATTGCTGGTCAGCGGCCTTCGTCCTCCATCATTTCCAGACGGTTACCGGCAAGGCTGGCGGTGGTCGTGTTGGAGTATTCGTCGCGCACGGTTTCGAGCAGCCTCCGAGCTTCGTCCCACTCTTCGCGCTCGTAGTGGATATAGCCGGCCTTCAGCAAGGCGTCCGGGTGCTTGTCGCTGTCGGGGTCGTCGACGATCACCTGGAAGTGCTCCATGGCCTCGTCGAACTCCTGCACCACGTAGTAGGTCTCCGCCAGCCAGTAGCGGGCGTTGTCGGCGTAGTCGCTGTCCGGGTGGCTCTCCAGGATCTCGCGGAAGCCGTCGCCGGCGCGCTGGTAATCGCCGTCCCGCAACAGCGAGAACGCTCGTGAGTAGGCGTCGGCCGCCTCGGCGTCGGTGTCTGCATCGGGTGTCCCGGTGTCCTCACCGGCGACCGCGGCATCCAGCGTCGGCGTCTCAGGGACCACTGGAGCCATGCCGTCACCGTGGGTCGGTGTCTCGGGTGCGGCCGCGGCCGCTTGCTCCAGCTCCATGAGGCGATCGTCCAGGTCCTCGAACAGGTTACGCTGCTGGCGCTGCACCTCCTCGAGCTCCCGGTTCATGGATTCCACTTCACCGAGCAGCTGGGAGATGTTCCGCTGCAGGCGTTCCTGGCGGTTGCTCAGCTCGGCGAGGGCGCCGGAATCCAGGAGCCGTTCGATGCGATGCAGGCGGCGCTCGATATCGTCGTCTGCTGTCGCCAGCGGTGCAGCCAGCACCGCACTTAAAACGACGGCAAGGATACCGGAGCCGACACGGTGATCGTTGGCGCGTGGGAGGGCATTCATCAGGGTACCTATCCAATCGGCGGCCCTAAAGGCCGCCACTGCTGCTTATCGCGTGTATACGAGTTCCGCCCGGCGATTTTCCGCATAGGCATCTTCGCTACTCGCGGAGTTCACGGGGCTCTCTTCGCCGTAACTCACGACTTCGAGCTGGTCGTCGGTGGCGCCGCTGAGCACAAGAACGCGCTTGACCGCCTGCGCCCGACGCTCACCGAGGGCCAAATTGTACTCACGCGCGCCACGCTCGTCGGTATGTCCTTCGATCGTGATTCGCTGCCCCGGGTGGTCGGCCAAAAAATCGCCGTGTGCTCTCAGTATGGGCATATCCTCGTCGCGAATCACGCTGCTGTCAAAAGCGAAATACACGATGCGCTTGTTGATGGGGCTGTCCGGATCCTCCAGGGCTTGCCGCAAATCCTCGCCGGTCAGCTCGTCCCGGTCACGCACGCCGCGCGCTTCGGCTGCCCGGCGTAGCTCTTCGCGTGCCTGCGCGCGCTCTTCTTCCGTCATTTCATCAGGGTCTTCGACCCGCTCTTCCTCCTCACCGGGTGTGGCGCAGGCCGTGAGGATGAGCGCAAGGGCCGCGATCAGCAGCCAGGGGGAAAACAGGTGTCGCATGCTTGACATGATTATCGTCCTCTCGCGTCTTGGCTTGTTCTATTCAGGTCTTTTAATCAGCTCCGTCGTGGATGTCAGTCCGGAGACCAGGCCGGTTCCCGGAGCGTAAGCCCCTCAGTGGCCATGATGTTTCGCGCCTCGCCGTAGAGGGAGACCGTACCCAGCACGCCGACGCCATTCTGCCGCGTGGCATAGACCACCATGTCGCCGTTGGGTGCAAAGCTCGGACTCTCGTCGTGCGGGCCTTCGCTGAGAATGCGGAAGCGGTGACGCTCCAGATCCTGGACGGCCACCCGGAAGCCATTGTCGCTCCGATGGATCATGGCGAGCTGGTCACCGTTGGGAGAAATGTCCGGCGAGGCGTTGTAGTTGCCCTCGTAGGTGATGCGCTGGACATTGCCGCCATCGGCATTCACCCGGTAGATCTGCGGGCTGCCGCCCCGGTCGGAGGTGAAATACAGGGACTCCCCGTCCGGCGACCAGGCTGCTTCGGTGTCGATCGCATAATGATCCGTGATCCGGGTCGTCTCACCGCTGTCGATGTCCAGAGCGTAGATGTCCGTCTGGCCGTCGCGGGAGAGAGTGACCGCGAGGCGCGTGCCGTCCGGCGACCAGGCCGGTGCGCTGTTCAGCCCGCGGAAGCTGGCGACATTCTGCCGCTCCCCGGTGCCGATATCCTGAACATAGATCTCCGAGCGCCGGTCCTCGAAGGAGACGTACGCCAGGCGCTCGCGATCCGGGGACCATGCCGGCGACAGCAGTGGCTCAGGGGAGGTGAGGATGGACTGCGGGTCATGGCCGTCGGCATCGGCCACAATCAGCTGGAATTCCCGCTCGTCACCCTGCTCGTCGATGGCGACGTAGGCCACCCTGGTGTTGAAGGCGCCGGGCCGGCCGAGAAGCTCCTCGTAGATGCTGTCGCTGATCACGTGCGCCAGCGAACGCAGGGCAGGCCGAAACGCGTTGAAGCTGCGGCCGATCAGGCGCTCGCCGGTGAACACGTCCAGCAATTCGAAACGGATCTGGTAATCGGGGCCATTGCGCCGGCCCTCGCCCACGACCAGGCTGTCCACCCCAAGGGCCCGCCAGTTCTCGAAGCGCACGTCGTCGCTACGCGTGGGGTTGTCGATGAATTCCTCCCTGGGTAGCGGATCGAACTGACCGCTGCGCAGGAGGTTGTCGCGGATAATGCCCGCCATGTCCTCGGGCAGTGCCTCGCCGTGGTCGCCAAAGTCCGCTACAGCGATCGGCAGTGCGGCCTCCGCGCCGCGGGTGATCTCCACCACCAGCTCGGCCTTCGCAAGCCCGGGCAGCATGCCCAGTGTCAAGGCCGTCACGGCCAGTGCTTTTAATGATCCATTCATGGTTGTCTGTCCGGGTTGAATCGGAAAACGAAGTGCTCCAGCCCGGCACGCTGGAACACCTCCTCGTTGTCGGGAACGCTAAGCGGCGAGGCGCGCCGGATGGCATTCTCCGCCGAGCGATCAAATGATGTACTGCCACTGCTGCGCTCAATCGTCGTGCTGACGACATCACCGTTGGGACGCAGCCGCACGCGGACATCGGCGGTCAGGCCTGCCTCCGCACCGGGTGGGCGCGACCAGGCATCCTCCACCTCTCGCTGCCAGACGGCCTGCAGCCGACTAATGGCACGCTGTGCCTGTCGTTCAAGCTGCTCTTCCTGCGCCTGGCGCTGCAATTCCGCTTCGCGCTGGCGTCGGGCCTCTTCCTCCTCTTCGCGCCGCTGGCGTTCGGCTTCCTCCCGGCGCCGGCGCTCCTCTTCCTCGGCCTGGCGCTGGCGCTCCAGCTCTTCCTGGCGTTCGCGCTCGCGGCGCGCTTCCTCTTCTTGCCTGAGCCGCTCGGCCTCCGCCTCCTGCCGCCGGCGCTCCTCCTCGGCCTCGCGCTCGGCTTGCTCCTGGGCACGCCGCTCGGCCTCTTCTTCCTGCCGGCGCCGTTCCGCTTCCGCCTCGCGTCGTGCCTGTTCTTCCGCCTCCTGCTGTCGGCGTTCCTCTTCGCGTCGTGCCTGTTCTTCCGCCTCCTGCCGCCGGCGTTCCTCTTCGCGCCTCGCCTGTTCCTCGGCCTCCTGCTGCCGGCGCTCTTCTTCGAGACGTGCGCGTTCCTCCGCTTCGCGCTGGCGCTGTTCCTCCTCCTCGCGCCGGCGCTGCTCTTCGGCCTCCTGGCGCTCGCGCGCCTGCTCGGCTTGCCGCGCGGCGGCTTCCTCGGCTCGGCGTCTTTCCTCAATCGGCGCCATCACCTGCTCTTCGTCGAGGACCACAGCGTCAATGATCTCCGGGGGCTCCTGCTGTTGCGTAACGGAAGGCCCCGCAAACTGCACGAACAGGACGCTAAACAGCACGGCATGCGCCACCACGGAATAGAGCACGTACCGTACAGATGCCAATTTCGTGAGCCAATCGCCCATCGTCACCCATCATCCGACGGGGGGCGCGTCATCAGGCCGACCTTGGGGGCCCCCGCCTGTTGCAGCATGGACATGGTATCGAGCACGCGCCCATAGGGCACCTGCTCATCCCCGCGCACGAGCACTGGCGTGCCCGGGCTGTTGCGCATCACGCGGCCAACCAACTCCGTGACGTCCGCGCGGCCGACGGGTTCATCCGGATCCGCTCCGATGCTGACCAGCAACTCGCCCTCACGGGTCACGGTCACGATCACCGGGTCGTTTTCGTCCTGCGGCAGCGGTTCCGCCTCCACGCGGGGAAGCTCCACGTCAACGCCCTGGTAAAGCAGCGGCGCTGTGACCATAAAGATCACCAGCAGCACGAGCATCACATCGATATAGGGAACGACGTTGATCTCCGACATGGGCTTACGTCTGGCACGATGGGCACGGCGCATCGTCAACCCCGCCTTTCCTGGGTCTGTTGCGAGGCCTGCGTGTGTGCGTGGCGCTGCAGAATACTGATGAACTCTTCCATGAATGTCTCATAGCGACCGCAGAGCCGTTCCACGGAGCTGGCGTAGCGGTTATAGCCGATGACGGCCGGAATGGCTGCGAACAAACCCAGGGCCGTGGCAATCAGGGCCTCGGCGATGCCTGGTGCGACCGTGGCCAGCGTTGCCTGTTGCTGCGCGCCCAGCGCACGGAATGAGTTCATGATACCCCATACCGTGCCGAATAGGCCGATGTAGGGGCTGGTGGAGCCGACGGTGGCCAGAAAGGGCAGATAGGCTTCCAGGTCGTCCTCCTCGCGCGAGAGGCTGATCCGCATGGCCCGCTGCGAAGCCTCCACCTGCGCCTCCGGTGAGGCGCCCTGCTTGCGCATGCGCGAGAATTCCCGGAACCCGGCGCGGAACATCCGCTCCATGCCACCGTTGGCCTCTTCCGATGAGCCCACGCGGGCGTAGATTTCCGCCAGATTGCCCCCGGACCAGAAGCGATCCTCGAATTCCTCGGCGGAGCGGGTCGCGCCGCTGACCACGGAGCGCTTGCGGAAGATCAGTGCCCAGGACGCCACGGACGCCAGCACCAGGATCAGCATCACTGCCTGAACCAAAATACTGGCTTCCAGCACCAGCTGGAGGATGGACATCTCACCTTGCATGCTGCATCTCCGCTCGAATGGTCTTGGGGATGGGCCGGGGTCTGAATTGTTGGCTATCGATGCACGCGAGCGTCAGTGCTGCGTCGCACAGCAGACTCTGCCGGTCTGCTTCGAGTATCGCCTGCTGGAAGCGAATGCTGGCTCCCCGTGCCTGAGTCATGGCGCAGGTTACGGTGAGCCGATCGTCGAATCGGGCCGGTTGATGAAACCGCACGGTCATGTCGTGGACCACAAAAAGCAGCCCCTGTTCACGCCGCAGCCGGTCCTGATTAAAGCCCAAATTACGCAGCCATTCCGTGCGGGATCTCTCAAAGAACCTTAAATAATTCGCGTGATAAACGATGCCACCGGCGTCGGTGTCCTCGTAGTAGACCCGAACGGGCCAGCTGAATTCAGTCAATGTCTCTTCCACCCGTACCGTCGCACTGGCTGTCTGCTACCCCCAGCCATCGAGGTGCCTGGCGATTGCGCGAAAACCGGGCGAACACAATGTAAAGACAAGCCGTGCGACCGGCAAGGGTCGATGCGCCGCGAGGGGGTGATCGTGTGTCGTCAAATGCCGACGCTATTACCGTGTTTGCCTCGTTCGCCCTGATGCCAGTGGCTTCCGGGCCGTCGCCATAGGGAGACAGCCCGGGGCGGATCAGGACCGACAGACCGGTCTAGTGGTCCTGGGCCTTGAACAGGGACGGATCGATGTGGTGGCGATGCAGTAGCTTGTAGAATTCCGTGCGGTTTCGGCGGGCTAGCCGGGCGGCCTGGCTCACATTGCCGCCTGTCGTCTGCAGCAGCCGGGCGAGATAGTCTTTCTCGAAACGCCGGCGCGCGTCGGCGAAAGGCACGATCGACCCCGGCTCGTCCCGCAGGGCGGACTGGACCAGACTGTCGGGGATCACCGGCGTGGTGGAAAGGGTTACGGTCTGTTCCACAACGTTGTAGAGCTGGCGCACATTGCCGGGCCACGGGGCACTTACCAGACGTTCCATGGCCTCCGGTGCGAAGCTGCGCGCCCGCTTATCATATTTGTGCGCCAGCGCCTGCAGAAAGTGGTTCACCAGCAGCGGAATGTCTTCCCGCCGCTCTGCCAGGGCCGGCAGTTCCAGGGACACAACGTTGAGCCGGTAGTAGAGGTCTTCCCGGAAGCGGCCCTCTCGCATTTCGTCGTCCAGTTGCCGGTGAGTCGCCGAGATGATGCGCACGTCAACGGACACCGACGCCGTGGCGCCGACGGGGCGGACCTGGCTTTCCTGCAGCACGCGGAGCAGCTTCACCTGCAACGGCTGCGGCATGTCGCCGATTTCGTCGAGTAGCAGCGTGCCGCCGTCCGCCGCCTGGAACAGGCCCTGATGGTCCTGTGTCGCGCCGGTAAACGAGCCCTTGCGATGGCCGAACAGTTCGGATTCCAAAAGCGGTTCGGGGATGGCGCCGCAGTTGACGGCAATAAAGGGTTTATCCCGCCGCCGGCTGGCGCGGTGGACGGCCTGCGCCAGCAACTCCTTGCCAGTCCCGCTGTCGCCGCGGATAAAGACGCTGGCGTCGGAGTTCGCCACCATGCGCGCCTTACTGAGTACGTCCTTCATCAGCGCGCTGCGGCACAGAATGTGCTGGCTCCAATCGTCGTCCGCCGGCACGCGGTCCTCGCTGGTGCCGCCGGAGACTTCCAGGGCAACTGCGACCTGCTCGAGCAGCTTCTGGCTGTCGAAGGGCTTGGTGACGAAGCTGAAAACGCCACGTCGGGTGGCTTGCACGGCATCCGGAATGGAACCGTGGGCGGTCAGGATGATCACCGGCAAGGTCGGGTGATTTTCATGAATGGCTTCGAACAACGCCAGACCATCCATGCCGCCCATGCGCAGGTCCGTGATGACCACGTCCGGTCGTGCCGCGGACATGTTCGCCAGGGCCTCTTCGCCGCTGCTCGCGGCGGTGACCGTGTAGCCGGCGGATTTCAACCGTATCGAGAGCAGCCGGAGCAGGCCTGGGTCGTCATCCACGAGAAGTATGCTGCGCCGCTCCATCGTCATGTCCTCTTGGGGAATCGGTCGATGATTACTTAGTCCCGGTTGCGCTCAAGGATGCTGCGTTCGATGGCCTTAAGGGCCTCAAGCTGCCCCTCGAGCGCGCGGTTGAGAGCCTCTTTCTGATCCAAAGCGTGTTCGAGTTCGGCAACGCGCGACTCCTTGGCAGCACGGTGCTCATGTGCCTCATGCAAGACGAATGCCAGGGCTGCGCGCGCCGGTCGTTTGTCCGTGGCCTCTCGGCACTGGGCCACCCCTTGCATAACGGTGTTGGGCAACTCGCCGTTTGGCTCCAGGCGGGTGGAGACCAGGGCCAGACGGACATGGTTGTCCGTGCACCTGGCGTCGTCGATGGATGCCCGTAAACGTTGGTCTTCAGCGCGCAGCGCCGTCGGATTCATGGCCTCAACCATCACAGCGTAGTTGAGAAGGTCGTCACCGAGGTCTGTGGCGTCTTCTTCCGGCGACACGTGGCAATAGTCCGCCGTCTCGCATAACCGCTCCGTAATCGCCTGACAGCCGCCGAGCAGCGGCAGCAGGAGCAGGAGGGCCAAATGGCGATGGGTCCGCGGGGAGCGCGAGCCTGTGAGCTGCAGTTGTGCGTGTGTCATGACGTTGTGTGATTTGCCTTCAGGGGCAGTTCCACCCGAATCCGGGTTCCTCTGCCTTCTGGTGTATCCACTTGAATGCGTCCACCATGGGCTTGCGTGTAATCCTTGGCAATAGATAGCCCCAGGCCCGATCCTTTAACGTAGCCTCTGGCCCGGATGCTGCCCTGGAAGAAGGCATCGAAGACCGCCTCCTGTTCCCCGGCTGCAATCCCAGGGCCCTGATCCGACACACTCAGTATGACGTGTTCGCCCTCGCGGACCAATACGACCCGAATTCGCCCCCCCGTGGGGGAGAACTTAACGGCGTTCGACAGCAAATTGTCGACAATGGTCCGCAGCTTCTCCGGGTCCGCCTGTACGTGCAGATCCTGGAGTCGGGTCTCGAGGCGGAGATCCTTTGAGAGCATGGCCGGTTTGTGGTTGCGCGCCACTTCGTCAATTAGAGGTGCCAGGCGGGTACGGTTGATATCGAGTCGTGTCGCCGTGTCAGTCGCCATGCTGAAGTTGAGCAGGTCCTCGATCAGGCGCTGCAGCTGCTGGGTATTGCTGGCGAGGATTCGGGCGATGTCCTGCTGCTCTTCGTTGAGTTCACCGACGGACCGCTCCTTGAGAAGGTCTGCGCCTTCCCGGATCGCGGTCAGCGGTGTTTTGAGTTCATGGGACACGTGGCGCAGAAAGCGGGCCTTCTGCTCCTCGAGCTCCAGCAGCCGCTGACGCAACCACTCCAGGCGCTCGCCGACGTACTGCAGGTCCTGGGGGCCTGAGACGTGGACGGGGTGTTGGAAGTCGCCGTCGCCGAGGCGGCGGATGATCCGATCCAGCTGCCGGACCGGCCGGGTGATCAGTGTCGTGAAGATCGCCACGGACACGAATGTCAGCGGTGCCAGGGCAATCGCGAGCCAGAACAGCACCTGCTGTGCGCGCGCCGCGGTGTCCTGCATGGTAACCACTTCCCGGTCGACCATGCGGTTACTGCCCGAGAGCACCTCCTGGCCAAGCTGGTTGAGCGCCATGAACGCATGGGTCAGTTCGATCTGCTCGGGTCCGGGGGGGGTGTTTGCGGCAATCCGTGCGACGATGGCCTCTTCGGCATCGACAAAATCGTCCACGAGGTCTCGGTGTTCGTCGTCCAGCGGCAGCCGATGCAGTCGCTCCACGGTCTCTTGAAACTCCTCGTGGGCATCTTCCACGCTCTCCAGGAACTCTTGTTCCTCGAGAATTCGGTACTGGCGGCCGCTGCGCTCTATGGTGGTGATCAGGTCGATGAGTTGGCGGCTGGCGGTGATCGCCTGGACCGCCTGGTAGACGGCATGCTGGCTTTGATTCGCCAGCCGATCCACGTTCAGCCACGCATAGCCGAGGGCCATGATCAGCGGCAGGCTGACGAAGCCGAACCCGTAGAGGGTCAGCTTCAGGATGGATTTGGGCTGATACAGACTCATGCCGGCGGGTGCTCGTCAGGGGTCGGTAAAACCGGAGAATAGGTCCCCGGAGGGCGCTTGCGCGGGGGGCGGCGGGGCCAGCCCGAAATGGCGGAATGCGCTGGGCGTGGCCATGCGGCCGCGAGGCGTGCGCATCAAGTATCCGCGCTGAATCAGAAACGGCTCCAGTACTTCCTCGATGGTGCCGCGCTCCTCGCCGATCGCCGCTGCCAGGTTGTCCACACCCACCGGGCCTCCGTCGAATTTTTCAATGATGGTCTGCAGCAGCCGCCGGTCCTGCTCGTCGAACCCGGTGTCATCGACATTGAGCATGCGCAGCGCCTCATCGGCCACCGCCAGGGTGACCTGGCCGTCGGCGCGCACCTGGGCGTAATCGCGTACCCGCCGCAGCAAGCGGTTGGCGATCCGCGGGGTCCCGCGCGACCGGCGGGCAATCTCCCGCGCGCCGGCGTCATCGACTTGCAGTGCCAGCAGCCGGGCCGAGCGTATAACAATACCGGCCAGGTCCTCTTCGCCATAGTAGTCCAGGCGCTGGGTAATACCGAACCGGGCGCGCAGCGGTGCGGTGAGCAGGCCCGCCCGGGTGGTGGCACCAACCAGGGTGAACGGGGGCAGGTCGAGCTTGATGGAGCGGGCGGTGGGACCTGCGCCGATCATAATGTCGATCTTGTGGTCTTCCATAGCCGGGTAGAGCACTTCTTCGACGACGGCGCTCAGGCGGTGAATCTCGTCCACGAACAGCACATCGTGACGTTCCAGGTTGGTCAACAGTGCGGCCAGGTCGCCGGCCTTCTCCAGTACCGGGCCAGAGGTCTGGCGCAGGTTCACGCCCATCTCGTTGGCCACAATGTGGGCCAATGTGGTCTTGCCCAGCCCCGGTGGACCGAAGATGAGCACATGATCGAGCGCCTCCCCGCGCCGGCGTGCCGCCTCGATGAAGATCTCAAGTTGCTCGCGCACCGTCGGCTGGCCCACATAGTCGGCTAGCTGTTTCGGGCGGATGGCCCGGTCCAGGGCCTCGTCTTCGGGGCAGGCATTGGCGGCGACCACGCGGTCGGATTCAATCATGAGGCCTTCCTGTGCTCAATCGCCGGGCGGCTGCCCCCTGCGATCATTTTACGGATTTCTGCAAGGCCCTGCGTATGAGTTCTTCGCTCGGCAGATCGGAGTCGCCCGCGCGGCTGACCAGCTTACTGGCCTCCGCCGGTTTGTACCCCAAGGCCACCAGGGCATCGACCGCTTCGCAAACGGTGTCCTCGCCCCGCATCGTCGCTGGCGCCGCCTCGCCTGTGAACGCATTGACCCGGTCTTGCATCTCGATCACCAAGCGTTCGGCGGTCTTACGCCCGACCCCCGGCATGCGCGTGAGCCGGCTGGAATCCTGATCCTGCAGACACTGGATGAATTCGTCCACGCGCATCCCGGACAATAGCGTCAGCCCGAGCTTGGGTCCCACACCGCTCACGCGGATCAGCGCTCGGAAGAGCTGCCGCTCGCGCCCGGAGCCGAAGCCGTAGAGGCTCTGGCCGTCCTCCCGCACGACCAGGTGCGTGTGCAGCGAGACGCGCTCGCCCACGGCCGGCAGGTCATAGAACGTGGACATGGGGGCCTGGACTTCATAGCCCACCCCGTGGACGTCGATGAGCAGGTGTGGTGGCTGCTTTTCCGCGAGAATACCGGTAAGGCGCCCGATCATGGCCGTTTCCCCAGGGTGTCATGGATGCGTTGCTGCAGGGGTGTCTGATGCACGTGGCACAGGGCCACGGCCAGGGCGTCCGCGGCATCCTCGGCCAGTGCGCTCTCCAGGCGCAACAGCTGCCTGACCATATGCGCGACTTGTGCCTTGTCTGCGGCGCCGGTGCCGACCAGCGCCTGCTTGACGGCGCGTGGGGTGTATTCGGTCACGCTCAGGTCCTGGGTGACGCCGGCACAGATTGCCGCGCCGCGCGCCTGACCGAGCTTGAGCGCGGAGCCGATGTTCTTCTGCACAAACACCTGTTCCACCGCCATGATGGTGGGCTTATGTGCGCCGATGATCCGGCTCAGGTCCTGAAAAATGACCCGTAACCGCTCCGGCAACGGCGCGTCCAGGGTTCGGATGACGCCGCTGTCCACATACCGGTAGAATCCGCGCTCGGCATCGACGAGGCCGTAGCCAGTCAGGCGTGAGCCCGGGTCAATGCCGAGGACCCGTGTCATGGTGCCCGTCCTACGCCTCGGCGTAGGCCTCCTCCTCAATGTCCGCGTTGTGGTAGACGCGTTGGACGTCGTCCAGATCGTCCAGACGCTCCAGCAGTTTGATCATCTTCACCGCGTCGTCGCCGGTCAGGGTGACAGTGGTAGCCGGGCGCATGGTGACCTCGCTATCCGCCGGTTCCAGTCCGCCGGCGACCAGCCTGTCCCGCACTTGCATATAGTCCTCGGGTGACGTGATGACCTCGATGGAGTCGTCGTCATTGGTGGCGACATCCTCGGCACCGGCCTCCAGGGCCAGCTCCATCACATGCTCCTCGTCGGTCCCCGGTGCGAAGGTGAGCACGCCGGCGTGAGTGAACAGGAACGCCACGGAGCCGTCGGTGCCAAGTTTCCCACCGTACTTGCTGAATGCATGGCGCACCTCCGAGACGGTGCGGTTGCGATTGTCCGTCATGGTCTCGACCATGATCGCCGCGCCGTTGGGGCCGTAGCCCTCGTAGCGCAGCTCCTCGTAGATCGCGCCGTCATCCTCGCCGGCGGCGCGCTTGATCGCGCGCTCGATGTTGTCCTTGGGCATATTGACAGCCAACGCCCGGTCCACGGCCAGGCGCAGGCGTGGATTCGAATCCGGGTCCGGGTCGCCTATACGCGCGGCGACGGTGATCTCCCGGATCATTTTGGTAAAGACCTTGCCCCGTTTCGCATCCTGCGCCTTTTTCCGGTGCTGAATGTTGGCCCATTTACTATGACCTGCCATGCCACGCCCTCAATCGATTGCAGCTGTTGTGCAGGCGATGCGCTCGAAGGTCCGCACCGCCCGGCACGGTGCCGTCAGAGCTTAGCACGGCTCCGGAAGCCGATTAAAAACCGCAGACGGCGCGTCGTGCTGAAGGGCTTTCAACCTGTTGCCTGTATGGAACTGCGGCGCCCCAGGTGGCCACCGTTTTTTTTCAGCCAGGTTTCGGCGCAATTGCGTCCTTCGTCCCGCAGGTGGCAGAGGAAATTCCAATCCGGGTTGATCCGGCTGTTCCGGCCCATGCCCTCGGTGATGGTGCCCGTGTCGATGGTGTGCAGCCTGTGGGCCCGCCAGGGCAGGCTGTGGGGGACGGCAGCAACGCCGGTGCGCAGCATGCCCAGCAGCTCCAATTCGCGCATCACACTGGCGTTGAAGGAGATTTCGTTGGCGCGGTCAACGATCTCCGCGACACTTGTCGGGATGTCCTTGCGCTCCCGTGGCGTGAGCTGCACGAGCAACAGATCGCGTGCGTGGCACTCCAGCACCAGTGGCCACAAGGCTGGGTTCGCCGTGTAACCGCCGTCCCAGTAGTGCTCGCCGTCGATCTCGATGGCGTGGAAAAGCAGCGGCAAGCAGGCCGACGCCGCGACGGTTTGGGCAGTGAGTTCGTTGTTGCGAAACAGCCGTAACCGGCCCGTGCGCAGGTTGGTGGTGGCGACGAACAGACGCAGCCGTGGGTCAGCCCGCAGGCGCTGGAAATCGATGGTGTCCTCGAGCACCCGGACCACGGGGTTGTAACCGGTCGGGTTGAGCTGATACGGGGAGGCCATTCGGCTTAGCCTGTTCACGAGCATAAAACCCGGTGACCAGTCGCGGTTCCAGCCGCCGTGCAGCAGGTAATCCAGGGGCGTCGCCTGGAGCGGCCCCAACTGTGCCTGTTCGCTCACCGCGCGCCAGAGCTGCTCGAGGCTGCGCCGCGCCGCTTCGCGGCCGCCGGCGAGGTAACCGCTGGCAAGGGCGACGGCGTTAATGGCGCCGGCGCTGGCGCCGCTCAGTCCGTCGTAACCAATGCGCTGCTCTTCAAGTAGTCGGTCCAGTACGCCCCAGGTAAAGGCGCCATGGCTGCCTCCGCCCTGCAGCGCAAGATTGAGCCGCACCCGCGGAGCGCCGAGCCACTGGTCGTGCAGGTTGCTCAGCCAGCCCATGGCGCGGTCTCGAAATCCAGTGTGTGGTGGAGCTGGAGCCTGCGTGGCAATGGCCTGTACGCTCCCTATCGCGAAGAGCCGATCATGCGGGGCCTAAAGATAACATGCGACCATGGCCACCACCGCTACAGCTGTTGTCAAAGGGCTTTCTTCGCCCCCAGCAATGCCAATTATGGCACTAAAGCCAGCGCCTCCCGGGCGCCGACGCCGGTGCCACGGCAGGACTCCACCCCGTAGGGAGGGTTAGCGAAGCGTAACCCGCCGTCAATGACAGGGCGCCGCAGGCGCACAACGCATGCTGGGCTCGTGCGCCTTCGGCGCGGTTTGTTTAACGGTGCATTACGCTGCCGCTAATGGCACCCTACACCCTTCGATCGGCGCCGGTGTCACGGCATGGCTCCACCACATACCACCGCGGGAATGACGGCCGAGAGCCATGGGCCACGGAAGATCGGTAAAAGTTAGAATTGCTGCTACGCACCTTGCGCCTTGTACCTTTCGCCTTGTACCTTACTACCCCCACCGGACGTCCCCCGCTCACCATCTCGCCTCCACGGGGGCCCGCGGTGACCCGGAAAGGTTTCAATTTGTTGAAGTACACGGACCTGCAATACCCGGAGGATCCCGCGGCGTTATTCGCCCGGCTGCGCCAACTGCCGGGTGCCTGCTGGCTGGACAGCGGTGCCCCGGACGCGCAGGCGCGGTTTGACATCATGAGCGCCCTTCCGGGGCGCGAACTCATGCAGCAGGCCGGCGTGCTGTGGTTGCGCGAGTGGGACCGCTGGTCCCCGGTGCATGGCGATCCCTGGGTCTTGATTCGAGAGATGCTGGGTCCTGCGCAGGCGCCAGTGGACGGTTTGCCGTTCACCGGTGGCGCACTCGGCTGCTTTGGCTACGATCTCGGCCAGGCGGACGTGGTGACGATGCCGGATCAGCGCCCGACGGACGGGCTGCCGGAGCTGTATCTCGGCTTCTACGACTGTGCCCTGGTGCTCGACCATCGAGCGCGGCGTGCCGTGCTCGTGCAGCGCCCGGGTGGGCAGGCGGAGGCGGCGGCCCTGCGCGAGCGGATCCATGGCCCCGCGCCTGCCCCACCGGAACATTTCCGGGCCGAAACCCTGGCGGAAGAACCGGATCGGGAGGGCTACGGACACGCATTCCGCGCGGTCAAGGGCTATCTGCGTGATGGCGACTGCTACCAGGTGAACCTGGCGCGGGCGTTCCGCTGCGCATTCTCCGGTGACCCGTTCGATGCCTATTGCCGCTTGCGGCGCTGGACGCCGGTACCCCACGGCGCCTGGCTGGGCCTGCCGGGCGGGCAGGCGGTGCTTAGCCTGTCACCGGAACGATTCCTGGCCGTGGCCGGGGATCACGTGGAGACCCGGCCGATCAAGGGTACGCGGCCACGGCATCCCGACCCGCAGGCCGACCGCGCGCTGGCTCGTGAGCTGGCGGCAAGTCCTAAGGATCTGGCCGAGAACGTCATGATCGTCGACCTGCTGCGCAACGATCTGGGCAAGGTGTGCCGGCTGGGCAGCGTGCGGGTCCGCCAGCTTTTCGGCATCGAGACCTTTGCCAACGTGCATCACCTGGTCAGTGTGGTGGAGGGACGGTTACGCCAGGGTGTCTCGGCGAGTGAGCTGCTGCGCGCCTGCTTCCCCGGTGGGTCGATTACCGGGGCACCGAAGAAGCGGGCCATGGAAATCATCGCGGAGTTGGAGGCGAGCCGGCGGGGCCTTTACTGCGGCGCGATTGGATACTTGGGCTACGATGGCGCTATGGATACAAGCATCACCATCCGTACGGCTGTCTGTCAGGATGGGATCATGACCTATCGCGCCGGCGGTGGCTTGGTGATGGATTCGGACGAAGCCGCGGAGTACCAGGAGACCAAAGACAAAGCCCGGGCGTTTCTTCGCCTTGCCAGTGAGGGTGAAGGCTCCACGACTGCATAGGGGCTCGCGCCTGGCGCATGCGGCGTTGTTGCGAGCTGTTGCCTTGCCGGAATCTTGAGAATAACGGTGACGGGCTGCGAGTATACGTCCATGATACGGCTGTGATCGAAACGCTGGGCGTCCACGTGGCTGTGCGGCGTGGACGGCTATTTCGGTGCCGCGCCGCTTGGTCGGTGTCGGACCGTTCCCTGCGTCTTCGCGAAGACGCAATTCTGAGGAGGTGGTTATGGAAGAGGTAGTCATTGTAGCGGCGGGACGTACCGCCGTGGGCGCCTTCGGCGGTAGTCTGGCGTCATTGACGGCAGTGGAGCTCGGCTCGCAGGCGGTTCGCGGGACGCTTGAGCGCGCCGGCGTGTCGCCTGACAAGGTGGATGAGGTCATCCTCGGCCAGGTGCTCACGGCAGCAGCCGGGCAGAATCCGGCGCGGCAAACGGCCATTCATGCCGGCCTTCCGGACCGGGTTCCGGCCATCACGATCAACAAGGTGTGCGGTAGTGGGCTTAAGGCTGTCGCCATGGCCACTCAGGCAATCCGTCTCGGTGACGCGGAAGTCGTGATCGCCGGCGGCCAGGAGAGCATGAGCAGGGCGCCCCATGCGCTACCCAATTCCCGGAACGGCCAGCGCATGGGGGACTGGAAGCTGGAAGACACCATGATTCGCGACGGGTTATGGGATGCCTTCAACCAATACCACATGGGGGTGACCGCCGAGAATCTCGCCGAGAAATACAGTATTTCCCGCGAGGAGCAGGATGCCTTTGCGGCGCAATCCCAGCAGCGCGCCGTAGCCGCCATGGAGGCCGGGCGTTTCCGCGACGAGATTATTCCTGTCGAGGTGCCTCAGCGTAAGGGTAGCCCGGTGGTGGTGGATCAAGACGAGCACCCGAAGGCTGGCACCACGCCAGAGAGTCTCGCCAAGTTGCGACCGGCGTTCAACAAGGAAGGCACAGTCACGGCGGGGAATGCCTCCGGGCTGAATGATGGCGCCGCGGTCGTGCTGGTCATGTCGGCGCGTAAGGCGGACCAACTGGGGCTGGAGCCAGTGGCCCGGGTACAGGCCTACGCGAGCGCCGGGGTGGATCCTGCGATCATGGGCTCTGGCCCGGTGCCAGCCACACAGCGTTGCCTGGAGCGGGCGGGTTGGTCGGTGCCGGATCTCGATCTGGTCGAAGCCAATGAAGCCTTTGCCGCACAGGCGCTTGCCGTGGCGCGGGAGCTCAAGTGGGATATGGATCGCGTCAACGTAAACGGCGGGGCGATCGCTCTGGGGCATCCGATCGGTGCGTCGGGGTGCCGAGTCCTGGTAACCTTGCTGCACGAAATGAAACGCCGCGATGCCAAGAAGGGATTAGCGACATTGTGCATCGGTGGCGGTCAGGGGGTGGCGCTCGCCGTTGCCCGTTGATTGGTTGAGCAAAAGGCCGCGGGGGCTACTCCTCCGCGGTCGACGGCAAGGGTGAACCTGCTCATGAGCAATGACGACGTTCGCATCATCAAGAAGTACCCGAATCGCCGTCTTTATGACACGGCGATTAGCAGTTACATCACGCTTGCTGACGTCAAGCGGCTCGTGCTTGACGGCGTCGAGTTTCAGGTCGTAGACGCCAAGACGCAGGATGACCTCACGAGAACAATTCTTCTGCAGATTATCAGCGAAGAGGAGGAAGGGGGAGAGCCCATCTTCAGCAGCGAACTGCTCGCTCAGATCATCCGCTCCTACGGCGGCAACATGCAGAACCTGCTGACTGACTACCTGGAAAAGAGCATGGACATGTGGTCGGAGCAGCAGCGTGCATTGCGCGAGCAGACCCGCGACTTCATGGATGCCAATCCCATGACCATGTTAAGGCAGATCGCCGAGCGCAATCTTGATATGTGGCGTCGCATGAGCGGCCTCGACAGCGAAGGTAACGAAATGTCCGGCGGCAAGCGCAAGGACAAGAACGGCTCAGGTGGTGCCAAGGGGCCAAGTGCCGGCAAACGCCGCTCCGGCTCGGAGGAGTGACGCCATTCGGCCAGGATGAGCCGGTTCCCCCCTCGCTCTATCACTCTTTTTTCCCCCTCCCGGCAGCCAATGGCCTCGCCAGCGCGGGTCGATATGTCACCTTGCTTGCAACCCGCGGGAGGCAATGCACCGAAATGTGACGGACTCGTCAGATTGTCGGTTGACAGGTGATTCACCTGCCCCTATTCTTCACGTGAATCCATGACGCGATGCACAACCCGGCTGGCAGTGTGCGGCTGACGCCACACGACGTCAGGCGACCGTTTCCCCTTCAGGATCGGTAGAGCATGGGTTGTGCGGTGGGATTGTCGGTGCGCGCGTTGACAGACAAATTGGTCTAGCATAGTATGTTGCGCGGCAACATTCAGAGCGCAAAAAAATGGGAACTCCCGGAAGGACGTTCCCCGATCGGCGCTCTTCTTGAGTTGACTTTATTCGCTTTTGTAGTTGTCGTGTCTCGTCGTCGAGACCGGAGCGCTTAGCCAGACTTGAATTACCCGGTTCTTAATGCCCGGTTCGCTTCTCCTCCAGGCGACTTCCTAGTCGCCCTTCCCGCCCCCTCGCCTGAGGGGGTTTTTTTTGCCCGCTCCACGGAGCGTCGATGGCAACCTGCAACGGTATGCATTGTAACCTGCGCGGCTCGGCTGACAACCTTTTTTGTTGCTGCGGCGCAACAGTCTATCTACGCGAACGCGGGTGATGTTGCATCCGCGCCGCACTTGCGCGTGTGTCTCGAGAGACGCTGACCTCTGGTGGAAGATCAGTAATATCGCTCCCGTTCCAGCTCGCGCTGGATATCCTGGCGCCTGGATACGGCGCGCGAGCGTTCATGGATTTCCGCGTTCGAGGCGTTGGCGACCCGGTCTAGTTGATCCATGGCGAGGTGGAGATTGCCGCGTTGGTAGTGGTGTTCGCTCAGGGCGAGCAAGCCTTCATACCTCAGGCCGGCGCTCGTTGCTGCCTCGGCGTGCAGGCGGTAGAGCTCCGCATCGCCGCCATGTCGTTGCGTGTGTCGCCTGACCAGGTGCCGTGCGTCCATGGGGCGATCCAGGCGCAGCAACGCGCGGGCTGTGTGCAGGGTGAGTGGGTAATTGCCAGGGTACAGGTCCAGGCCGAGTTGCAGCGTCTCGAGGCCAGCCTGCGGCTCACCGGCCTCCCGCTGCACCTCGGCCAGGGCAATGTAGTAAGACACGCGCTCGCCGTCTTCTCCCAGCAGCGCCTCCAGGTCCTCCCTGGCGGCCTCCAACTGCTCATCGGCCATCTTCGCCAGCGCCAGCCCGAAACGCGCGGCAAACGCGGACTGCTCCTCGCTCGCGCCGTCCACCGCGGCGCGGAAATGGCGGATGGCATCCTTGGGTTCGTTGGACCGCTGCACAAGCATGCGCGCCCGGATCAGGCCGTAGGTGGCGCTCTCGTCCGGGGCGCTGTCCCGATACCGGCTTGCCCGCTCCCGCGACTCGGCAATCCGGGACTCCGTGACCGGGTGGGTGCTGAGGTATTCGGGTGGCTGCTGCTGATACTGCGTTGCCTCAGCCAGGCGCTCGAAAAAGCGCGGCATGCCCTCGGGATCCAGCCCCGCATCGGCCAAAATTCGGATGCCGATGTTGTCGGCCTCGCGCTCATGGTTGCGGCTGTAATTGAGCTGCTCCTGGATCGAGCCGGCAATGCCACCGATGGCCGCGGCACTGCCGAGGCTGGAGTCCTGGGTGCCCATGAGAATAGCGGCCAGGATAATCCCAAGCGTCTGCAGCCCGCCACCGCGGGAGTCGTCCAGCCGCCGCGCGATATGGCGCTGGCTTACGTGGGCGATTTCGTGAGCCATCACCGCGGCCAATTCACTCTCTGAGCGGGTGCGCTCGATGAGGCCACGGTTGATGCCGATGTAGCCCCCCGGCATGGCGAACGCATTGATGGCGGGGCTGTCTACGACGAAGAAGTTGTATGTCATATCGGGCGTGCCGGCTCGCGATGCCAGCCGCTCACCCAGGTCCTGGACATAATGCCGGAGCTCCGGATCATCCACCATCGGTACCCGGAGCCGGACCTGGCGGATCAGTTGCTCGCCAAGGCGCTTCTCCTCAGGTACCGAGAGTGCTCCGCTTGCTGCATCGCCCAGGTCAGGCAGACGCAACGACTCCTGGGCGGTCGCAGGGGTGGTGGCGACAGCCAGGAAGATGGCGAACACAAATGCGGCAGTGCGATGCACGGGATTTTTCTGCGCTCCGGTCACAGGTACACGTCGCGAACCGGCGGGGCGCGTAGGCGTAAACAGTGGCTATCGCTACCCATCGCCGACCAGCAGTCCATTCATTGTGACCTTTGGACCAGGGCGCACCAAACCCGTTCCCGATTTTCGTGCCAATGGTCCGACACGCTATCATGCTTGGCACAAAGGCAGCATCGCCGGCGGCTAGCCGCCGCAGGAATGCCGTGCAGCCTGCGGGCGCCGATGAGAGGATGGGCGCCTACTGACGTGGTGTGCAGTGGTCTTCGCTCGCCAGCGGCAACGTAGGCGGCGACCAGGGAGACATCGATGCAGTTGATACGCGAGTGGTTTCGCCGCCACTTCGACAACCCGCAAGTGATCGGCTTGGCTGTGGTGCTGCTCGCGGGCCTGGCGGCCATTGTTTTCTTCGGGAACATGCTCGCCCCCGTGCTGGCCAGCCTGGTGTTGGCCTATCTGCTCGAGGGTATCGTGCGCATCCTCGAGCGGTGGCATGTCCCGCGCTTGGCTGCAGTGACGCTCGTGTTCGTGCTGTTCTTCACCGGCCTTCTGCTTGTGTTCTTTGCGTTAATTCCGGTGTTGGTGAGGCAAATCACCCAGCTTGTCGACGAGCTCCCCAAAATCCTGAGCACGAGTCAGGAGTTGCTCATGCAGCTGCCCCAGCAATACCCGCAGCTGTTCTCGGAGCAGCAGATCGCGGACCTCATCTTTGTCATCCGTCGCGAAGCGCTGGATTGGGGGCAGACCCTGCTCACACAGTTCTCG
This sequence comes from Aquisalimonas sp., assembly GCF_007120195.1. Lineage (GTDB taxonomy): Bacteria > Pseudomonadota > Gammaproteobacteria > Nitrococcales > Aquisalimonadaceae > Aquisalimonas. The sequence goes on along the minus strand of NZ_SKOG01000195.1, from coordinate 877 downwards.
TTTCAGTCTGTCGTGGTGGTCATCACGCTGCTGGTGTATCTGGTGCTCTTGCCCTTTCTGGTGTTCTTCTTCCTCAAGGACAAGGAGATGTTGATGAACTGGGTGACCCGCTACCTGCCGCGGGATCGCGGCCTGCTGGTCACCGTGTGGCGGGATGTGGACGCGCAGATCGGCAATTATGTACGCGGCAAGTTCCTGGAGATCCTCATCGTCTGGTTCGTGACCTACATCACCTTCTCACTGTTGGGCCTGTCCTTCGCCATGCTGTTGTCGCTGATGGTGGGGTTGTCCGTGATCATCCCTTACATTGGTGCCGCCGTGGTGACGATCCCCATTGGGCTCATCGCTTACTTCCAGTTCGGCTTCGGGGCCGAGTTTGCCTGGGTCATGATCGCCTACGCCATCATCCAGGCGCTCGACGGCAATGTGTTGGTGCCGATCATGTTCTCCGAAGTCGTGAACCTGCACCCGGTTGCGATCATCGTCGCGATTCTGTTCTTCGGCGGCATCTGGGGCTTTTGGGGCATCTTCTTCGCCATCCCCCTGGCAACGGTCATCCAGGCGGTCCTGAAGGCCTGGCCCACCGCGCCTCCGCCAGCCGTGGAAGTACAGCGGGATCCGCTGGAGTCAACCGACGAGGGCCGGTTGCCCCCGGCGTAAGCCCCACCACGCGGCGTGCCCATCACGTTCACCTGGACGCCGCACCCCGCGTCCCATCTCCTTTGCGCCCCTTCGGTTACAGGACATTAGTGTCCCGTCCCGCAAATACCGTTACGATTGTCGCGGCCCTGACGGCCCCTGGCGGCGTTGCGCCTCCTCGCCGTAGTCCCCGCTACGCCTCGTCGGCGCGCCTTGCCAGGAACCGTCAGGATCCACG
>NZ_SKOG01000085.1 GCF_007120195.1 Aquisalimonas sp. | reverse complement strand
CCCGTGCACGGCAGCTGCTGCTGCAAACGGAAATGCCCATTACCGACGTGGCCTTGGCCTGCGGGTTCGTCTCACCGCCACACTTCACCAAGTGCTACCACGAGCGCCAGGGCCGCTCCCCCTCGGAAGAGCGCCGGCTGCGCCGCGAGCGGCTGGTCTCGGGTGCCGCACAGCGGCCGAGCGACGCAGCACCCATGGCGCCGGAGGCCATGCCGGCGTCTCCGGAGCCGCACCCCACTCCAATCGATAAGGCGGCTGAATAACCGGGGCCGTGGCGGCCGGTTGTGCGCCTGACAGACAGCCGACGGGTTTCCATAATGGTCGGACGCAGACGGACACCAGGTGTCAGCGGGCTTTGACGGAGGGCAGCAAGCGATCGAATTCGCGCTTGACCACCGCGTAACACTCGCAGCACTCGCGCTCGAGCCCGGGGCGATCGAGCACGGTAATCTTGCCCCGCCTGTATTGGATCAGCCCCTGCTCCTGGAGTTTGCCGGCTGCGGCCGTAACCCCTTCGCGCCGCACGCCGAGCATGTTGGCGATCAGCTCTTGCGTCATGGTCAACTGGTCACTCTTCAGGCGATCCAGGCTCATCAGCAGCCAGCGGCATAACTGCTGGTGCACGGTATGATGTCGATTGCAGACGGCCGTCTGCGACATCTGTGTGATCAGCGCCTGCGTGTAGCGCAACAACAGGTGCTGCAGCGACTCGGAACGGGCGAACTCCTGCTTGAGTACACTGCCCTTCAATCGGTAGGCATAGCCAGCGCTCTGCACCACGCCCCGGTTGGGCGTCGTCTCGCCGCCCATGAACAAAGAGATGCCCACCATCCCCTCATTCCCGACGATTGCGATTTCGGCCGAGGAGCCGTTTTCCATTACGTACAGCAGCGAAATAATGCAATTGGTCGGGAAGTAAACATGCTTCAGCGTATCGCCGGACTCGTACACGGCAAGACTCAGCGGCATGTCAACGAGTTCCAGATGCGGAAACAGGCGCGCTTTTGCCTCCTCGGGTAAAACCTGAAACAACTCATTCTGCTCCGGGAAGTGCGCAACGGACATGGGCGGAATCCTCTTTTCAGGAGGTCATGCTCGGGCATGGCGCAGCGGAGCCGGTCTCCAGGCAGATGGAGCCCAGAGGCGCCAGCGCTCCTAGGCTTGCTCACATGCGGCGGGGGGGGGGGGGGAATTCATCCATTTGCCAGCTTGCCCTCGCGCGGTTTCCCAGCGCCGACTGTCGCCGCGATAGCAGCACGCGCCTGCGGGTTCCGGGCAACAGGCAGGGAAGAGTCCATACCCTCGCCCTGGAGTGAACAAGGATAAAGGCCATGAGCCCCTGCCTGGAATCGGTGACTACCCGGAGATGCTCCGGGTTATCCCGTAGAGACAGCAATGTTGAGCCAGCAGGTGCTCAGCTTGGGTGGATTGCGTGACTCCGCGTGCCCCGGTGACTAACGAAACTGATTCATCGAGTCGACATTGGTTTTTCATGGTAATTCTCACCAGCCCGCGATCATCCGCACCGCCGCGTCGCCCCGGGCCGGCTTCATTCACCCCAAGTCCCACATACCGTCCCTGCCAGAATGCCAGCGGGGCACGTGTACTGAACGCCTCGAATGCTTCAACTGACCCAATCAGGACACCATGGTCTCCGGCGCGCACGCGTTGCTCGGTGATGCACTGAAAATGCGCCACTGCACCGTTGAGTAACGGCACGCCGCCGATGCCGCGGCGGAATGCCAGAGGCATGGGCGCAACGTCGAATTGATTTCTGGCGAAAGTGGCGAAATACTCGGCGATCTGGCGCTGTTCACGGGCGAGTACATTGACGGCAAACGGCGCATCGACGGCGAAGGTGGGCCAGTTCCTGGACGTTAGCCGCAAGTTCCACAACAGCTTGGGCGGGTCAAGCGAGACGGATGTAAACGAGTTTATCGTGATGCCAACATCCTCGCCTTCGGCCGTGCGGGTGGTGACCAGTGTCACCCCTGTCGGGAACTGGCCAAATGCATCACGCAGCGCCAACTTGCAGCCATCGTTGCGCGGTAGCTGGTGCCGCAGCATGTGCTGTTGCCCGGTATCCGGTGACCACCCCGTGCAGGGTTCGTCCGACGGAACAGGCATGCGGCCCCCGGTCGCAGGGTGGTGTAAGTCCGCCATCTTGGCGCCCCTCTGATGGGCCAATCTTGAACACTTGAGCATCACTCCCTCCTTGCCCTGATCCGCTCGGCTAGAAGTTCAACGCAACCCAATCGTTTTCGAGCCCGCAGAGCAACCGGCCGCCCGTGACGTGGCGCGCGCTGTTCTTTGAGGCATGCTGCGTCAGGGTGTGGATGTCGCGGAACAAGCGTTCGAACGGGTACTCCAGGCGAATGGCCGAAGCGCCTGCCACCGCGTGGACGAGCCGCACTGCCTCCGCGCACGATTCGGCGGCGAAGGTGACAGCAAGCTGCAATCGGATTTTCGCGTCCCAGGAGAGCAGCTCGCCGCCGGCCTTGGTCTCCTCGTAAGCCTCGCGGGCGGCAGCGTGCAGGGTGTCCCGACTGGCATTGACCT
>NZ_SKOG01000251.1 GCF_007120195.1 Aquisalimonas sp. | reverse complement strand
CCCCTGGCGGCGTTGCGCCTCCTCGCCGTAGTCCCCGCTACGCCTCGTCGGCGCGCCTTGCCAGGAACCGTCAGGATCCACGCCAATTTTCGCAACGTATTTACGGGACAGGACACTGGCACCGGGGCGGCCACCGTGCCTGCGATTGCGGTGCTCGTCAGAACTGGTGGTTGTACTGCACCCCGAACATGTGCGCACGGGTGCGGAAATCCCCCTCCAGCCTGTGCCGGGTCCGGGCGGCGGCTTCCTCGTTGTCGATGCGGGAGCTGCGCACGCGCACGAACATGTAGGCCAGGTCGATGCTCTGACGCGCGTCAAATGCATCAAAGCGGAAGGTCGTGCCGGCGGACAGGAGAATCCGGTCATTATCCGGCAGCCGCGCGGTGCGCGCCCGGGCGTTGCGCACTGGCGTCTCGTCATAGGCGATACCCGCCCGGAACGCCCAGCTCTCGTCCAGCTCGTACATGGCGCCGACGCCGTAGCGCCAGGAATCGCGAAAGCGCAACGGCTGCACCAGGTCCCGGCGACGTAGCTCGGGAAGCCCTTGCGCGAAGGACTCGCCCCCGTCGGCACTGCCGTCGGGGAATTCGAAGCGCAGCTCATCGATGCGGCTCCAGCGGGTGAAAGTGGCGCCGCCCATCACGGTCCACTGGCTGTTCAGCTCCTGGGCAATCCCCAGGTTGAGCACCTCCGGTAGATCCACGACGGTGCGGATATCACCGCCGGCTGCGCCCAGCGGCCCCAGCGCCCCCTGCGTCACCTCTTCGGGGTTGGGCACGCCCAGATTCTCCAGCGTGCCCACCAGGCGGTTGCGGAATGCGTCATCGTTGGTCTGCGGCCGGCGCGCCCGACCGTCGATAACATGCTGGACCTTGCTGTGGTAGCTCAGGCCAAGGCGTGTGCCGTCCTGGGGCTCCCACAACACCCCCAGGTTGAGGGCGAAGGCGACGTTGTCACCGCGGATGTCGTTTTCGACGTCGAAATCGTGGGACAGCGCGCCGATAATGGCGTCGCGCTCCCCATCCGAGACGCCATTCTGCTGCTCGATGATGCTGTTGGCCAGGTTGTGACCAAGGTCGATTTCGTTACTGATATCGGCATCGATGAACTGCACGATGGCGCCAAAACCCAGTGACACTTGCTCATGAGGCCGGAAGGCGAACACCGGGTTGAGGTTCACGGTGGCGATGTCCGATGACTGGGCATGGTAGCGGCCCACGAAATCACCGGGAAAATCACTGGCATTGCCGAACGGCACGTAGATGCCAAGGCCCGCGGCGGCGTTGGCCGATAGCCGGTGGGTCAGGTAGGCGTGGGGGACGAAGGAGTTTTCATCAACGCGGCCCCTGCCTGATCCGGGAACAAAGCCCTCGTCCCCCTCGATTAGGGTGCGCCGGGCCTGCACATTGTATTTGGTACGCGTGAGTAGCGCGTGGAGGCCGGCACTGGCCTGGGTGCCCTCGAGCATCATCATCCCGGCCGGGTTGTAGGCGACGGTGGTTGGGTCCTCGGCCGTGGCGGCCGTGCCTGCGAAACTGCTGCCCATGGCCTTGATGCCCTGCGTGTTCACCTGGAAGCCGGCCGCCCCCGCACTGCCGGCCACCACCGAAAGGATAGCGAATGCCCCTGTCCTGATTACAGTGTCCTTCGTACGCATGGGCTCTATTCTCCGCAAGGCCTGCAACCCGCCGAGGCCTCCTGTGATGTTGGTATGCCCCGCTGACCCCACGGGCGCGCTAGTCCTCAGCCCGGCGCAGGATGTCTCCGGGCGCGACATCGTCGAAATCCTCCAGCGCCTCACCGAGTTCGACCATCATGCCACCAGAGTCAAGGAAGCTGCCGTACTGTCCACGCATCTCCGCCTCGACGGCATTCGGCACGGGCGCGTCCGGTTGCCCGCCGGAAAGCTGCAGATAGCTGCCATGGACACCGGCTGTGAACGAGACAACCGCGCGCACGGGATCATCGGCAAAGATATCCGGCAATTCTTGATCGGCGGTCGGAATTTCTCCCAGGCCTGCAACCCGGGAGAACGGTTCGCTGCCCGACAGCGGTGCCCCGGGGACGGAGGGCGGCAAGACCTGATCGGGCTCCGTGGGGAAGGCGTCGATATCCGATCCCCCGACGACTTGTGTCAGCAAAACGCCCAGATCATCCACCTGCGCCAATGCAGTCGCATGATTGATGGGGTCCGCCGAGTCGATGGCGGTCTGGATGAGGACCTGGATCTGCTGGAATTCGCTGCTCTCCTCGGGGATCCCTTGAGCCTCGAACTCTGCAATGATCGGCGCACCGATCTCGGGTGAGGCGACCGCTTGTCGGGCAAGGCCGGCACCGGGGACGCCGAGGGCCGCTGCGGTCAAGCCCGGATCCACGGCAAGGAAGGGAATGGCGGCGGTCGCGCCCAATGAGATTGCGTGCAAGTACACCTCGCCGGCATTCAGCTCCAGGCTCTCTCCCTCCGGCAGCGTTAGGTTAGTCAGCGCGCGCCGCAGGGCCATCATGTCCGCTGCGGCCTGTCCCAAGTTATCCCGCAGAACGAGTGGTTGTGAGACGTTCAGGAAATGGCT
>NZ_SKOG01000286.1 GCF_007120195.1 Aquisalimonas sp. | reverse complement strand
GCGCGGGCCACCGTCGCGGGCATCGTGCCACGCCTCAAACGCTTCCACGTGGCCGGGACGTTCGACGTTGGCATGTTCGAGTACGACCGCGGTGTGGCCCTGGTGCACATGGACGATGCGGCCACGGTCATGCGCGTCGCCGGCGGCGCCTCCGGAGTGCGGCTCCAGTTCCGCGACCTCATGGAGGCCCCCTGGCTGGCGCGGGAAATCGGCCACGATCTGGGGGTGGGCGGTTACCGGGTGCGCGACTGGACCCAGGAGCACGCGAGTTTCTTTCACGCCGTCCAGACCGAGAAGACGGTGATGTTCGTCATTCTCACGCTGATCATCGCGGTTGCGGCGTTTAATATCGTCTCCACGCTGGTCATGGTGGTCAACGACAAGCGCAGCGATATCGCCATATTGCGCACGCTGGGCGCAAGCCCCGCGAGCGTGATGGGCGTGTTCATGGTGCAGGGTGCCATTATCGGTGTGTTTGGCACGCTGCTTGGCGTCGCCGGCGGCGTCGCCCTGGCCCTGAACGTGGAGACCATCGTGCCCGCCATCGAGCAGGTGCTGGGGGTGGCTTTTCTGGCCCCCGATATCTACTGGCTGAGTGACCTGCCTTCGGATCTGCAACTGGACGATGTGCTCCGGATCGCGGGCGTGGCGTTGGTGCTATCGCTACTGGCAACGGTCTATCCGGCCTGGCGCGGTGCGCGAACGGAACCGGCTGAGGCGCTGCGCTATGAATGATCAATCAAATCAGGCTGTGGTGATCCAGTGCCGCGGGGTTGGCAAGGTCTTCCGGGAAGGCCCGAGGGACGTGCGTGTCCTGGACGATGTGACCCTCGTCATTGCCCAAAAGGAGCAATTGGCGATCGTGGGCCGCTCGGGGTCGGGCAAGAGCACCTTGCTGCAGATCCTGGGTGGGCTGGACCGGCCCACGGAAGGCGAGGTGGAGGTGCGCGGGCAGGCCGTCTATAAGCTGGGCGCGCGGGATCGCGGTCTATTGCGCAATCACGCGATTGGCTTCATCTACCAGTTTCACCACTTGTTGCCCGAGTTCACGGCGCTGGAGAATGTGGCCATGCCTTTATTGATCCGCAAGACGGCGCGACGCCAGGCGCGGGCGGAAGCAGCCCGCGTGCTGGAGCGGGTCGGCCTGGCGCACCGGGCGGAGCACAAGCCGGGCGAGCTCTCCGGTGGTGAGCGTCAGCGCACCGCCATTGCCAGGGCCCTGGTGACCCAGCCGGCGTGTGTGCTGGCCGACGAACCCACGGGGAACCTGGACCGGCACACCGCAGACGAGGTGTTCGCACTGCTGCGTGAGCTCAACCGGGATTTTGGCACCAGTCTCGTCATGGTGACGCACGACATGGATCTTGCCCGGCGAATGGAGCGCACCGTGACCATTGACGATGGCCGTCTGCACGAGGCGCCGGCGGTACCCGCTTGAGTCACCGCGGTGGCAGCCACATCAGCGCCGACTAAATCTCTTCCTGTTTTTGTTCCTGATGCTGTTGCTCGGACTGTTCCTGCTTTATGCGCGCCCGCTCGGCGCGTTTATCTTTTCTTATGCGCAGATGGCGGCGAATGTTCACGCGCCATATGAAATGAACGAGCCCGTAGCCAGCCAGGGCTGAAACGCTGCCGCAGACGACGCTGCCGAGAACCAGCGGCTGCCAGACGTTGACCAACTCGGTCCAGTACCACTCGAGGGTCGGCTCGAACGTGGCGGCGCTGACGCGCTCGCCCATCATGAGCTTGCCCAGGCGGTACTGGAAGTACAGCATGGGCCCCATGGTGAGCGGGTTGGAAATCCACACGGCGGCGACCGCCATGGGCAGGTTGATGCGCAAGATAATCGCCAGGGCCGCTGCCGGGACCATCTGGAAGGGCATGGGCATGAACGCCAGGAACAGGCCGATACCCGTGGCTCCAGAGACCGAGCGGCGGTTCAGGTGCCAGAGGTTTGGGTCGTGCAACAAGCGCCCGAACATGCGCAGCCTTTGGTGTCCGCGCACCGTTGTATGATCAGGCAAATAGCGTCGGAAGAATTTTCTCGGCACGGGGCCTACCGTCGGACTCGTCCATTTGCAACGATGATAACCTGAATGATGTGGTGCTGATCTAGCCTGCTCAGGCAAGTCGCGGACATGCGCTGCGGCGCAGCATCCGTATTAGGGACCGGAAAGGAGCTCATGGATGAGCCTGCCTGCACGCGCCTGTGGCGCATTCGCCGCTGGCGTGGTGAGCTTTCACTTCGGTAGCGCAATGCCGGATGCCGCGGGCTGGTGTCTGCTGCTCGCCGGCAGTGCGCTGCTGTTGCGCGGGCGGCGCTGGCTGCTCCTGGGCGCATTGTTCCTTGGCATGCTCTGGTCCGCCTGGCACGCCGCACAAGCCCTGGAGTTCCGGCTGGATCAGCGCATGACCGGTGAGGTCACCGTCGCCGTGGCCGGGCTCCCGATTCGCGACGGCAACCGCCTTACCTTCAATGCGCGCATCACCGGGCCCCCGGGGACATCCGGACCGCGGCGTGCGCGATTGCACTGGTATGGACCACCCCAACGCGTCGAGCCGGGGGAGCGCTGGCAGCTG
>NZ_SKOG01000134.1 GCF_007120195.1 Aquisalimonas sp. | reverse complement strand
TCGAGGCGCCGCTATTCCTCACCCAAGCCCTGCTGGATCGCCTCCAGGGCGGTGGTCGGGTTCTGCACATCTCCTCCGGTGCGGCGCATCATGGCTATGCCGGCTGGGGCAGTTACTGCGCTAGCAAGGCGGCGCTGCACATGATCTACCAAGTGCTGCGCGAAGAGCTGCAGGATCGCGGTATCGCGGTGGGCAGTGTGCGCCCGGGCGTGGTCGACACCCCCATGCAGGCCCTGGTTCGCGAGCAGCCCCCGGAGCGTTTCCCCATGGTGCAGCGCTTTCTGGATCTGCATGCCACCGGTCAGTTGGAGGATCCACAGGACGTGGCGCGGTTCACGGCCTGGCTGCTCCTGGACGTGGACGAGACTGCCTACAGCGCCGAAGAATGGTCCTTCACCGAACCCTCCCACCGGGAGCGGTGGGGTGGCTGAAACGGCCATGTACCAGCCCGCGCGGTCGGCGCGGGCGCAGTGGCAGCGCGTGCGTGGCGTGCGCTACCGGCTGCACTGCTGGGGGCCGGCATCCGGGCGTGCACTGGTACTGCTGCACGGCTGGATGGATACCGGGCTGACCTGGCAATTCCTGGTGGATGCGCTGGCCGGCGAACGGCGCGTCGTCGCGCCGGACTGGCGGGGTTTCGGCGAATCCGACTGGGCGCCCGGGGACTATTACTTCCCGGATTATCTGGGGGATCTGGATGCGCTGCTCGATGCCATCGCAGGCGATGACGCCGATGCGCCTGTGGATTTGGTGGGCCACAGCATGGGCGGCAATGTCGCCGGGCTGTATGCCGGTGTGCGCCCAGGGCGCATCCGGCGGCTCGTACTGGTGGAAGGCTTCGGCGCTCGCGCCCGCGCACCGGAAGAGGCGCCGGAGAACTACGCCCGCTGGCTGGAGCAGTGGCGGCAGCCGCCGTCGTTACGGGAGCCGGAGTCCCTGGCGGCGTTTGCCGATCGCCTGAAGCTGCGCCATCCGCATCTCACCCGGGAGCGCGCCCTGTTCGTGGCGCAGTGCTGGTTGCAGCGTTCGGCGGACGGGGGGTGGCGGTTGCGCGCCGATCCAGGGCACAAGCGCAGTAATCCGGTGTTATACCGCCTGGAGGAGGCGGAAGCCTGCTGGAGGCAGATTGCCGCACCCACCCTCTGGGTGGTGGGTCGCGAGTCGCGCACGCTGTCCTGGTTCGGTGGCTGGGAGGAGCTTGAGCGCCGCCGCCGGTTGATCGGGGCGCAGCTGGAGCTGATCGATAGCGCCGGTCACATGATCCATCACGATCAGCCGCAGGCGCTTGCCCGTTCCATTGAGGCGTTCGTGAACGAGCCCGGCTAGGCGCCCGCGCGGCGCTGTGCCCCGGGGTTAGTCTTTGCCGTAGTTATTCTTCATGACTTCCATCCAGCGGCGGTGCTTCTCGAAGGCCTCCCTGCGCCACCGCTCAACCTGCTCCCGGGAATGCTCTTCAAGCACCCGCTTGTCGGTATACGACCGCGGATCCACGTCCTGCTCCTCGGTCTTCTCCTCTTCGCTCATGGCCAGCTCCAACAGCGATCCGGCGCAGGAGTATAACCGATCATCCCCCGCCGCGTGATATCGTCCCCTGCGAGTCACGACAGCGGGTACGCCCATGACCACGCACTACGACCACGAACTCGATGTGACCGGGCTCAATTGCCCGCTCCCCATCCTGCGAACCAAGCGCGAGCTGGTGCGTATGCAAAATGGCCAGGTCCTGCGCGTCATGGCCACCGACCCCCACGCGGTCATCGACTTCCTGGCGTTCACCGAGAAGACCAGCAACCGCATGGTGGAGCACTGGGATGAGGGCGGGGTGTATTACTTTCTGGTGGAAAAAGGGGGGTGACGTCACGCGCCGGGGCGCACGACTACGATCCCCGTAACACCCGCTCCAGCATCGTCTCGATGGCAAGGGTAAGGCGCTTGCTCATGCGCTGCTTACGCCGGTAGGTGACCTCGAAGACTTCCGCCTCGTCGGCCTTCGCCATGAGCAGATCGTCACTGGTCTGCAGCTCATCCACCAGGTTCAGCTCCACCGCCTGCTCGCCATACCAGTGCTCGCCGGTGGCAACGTGCTCCAGGTCCAGCACCGGTCGATAGCGGTGGACAAAGCGCTTGAACAGGTCATGGGTGTCGTCGAGTTGCTGCTGGAACCTGCGTCGGCCGGCCGGGGTATTTTCGCCGAGTGTGGTCAATGTGCGCTTGTGTTCCCCGGCAGTGTGCATTTCGATATCGACGTCGTGGCGTTTCAGCAACCGGTGAATGTTCGGCAGCTGCGCCACGACCCCGATTGACCCAACCACGGCGAAAGGCGCGGCGACGATACGGTCCGCCACGCTGGCCATAAGGTAGCCGCCGCTGGCGGCGACGCGGTCCACAGTGGCGGTGAGGTGGATGCCGCGGTGTCGCAGGCGGCTCAACTGGGAAGCCGCCAGCCCGTAGCTGTGGACCAGGCCACCGGGGCTTTCCAGGCACACAACAACTTCGTCCTGGCCCGGGCGCGCCTGGGTGAGGACCGCGGTGATCTCCTCGCGCAGATTCTCCACCCGTGATGCCCGGATATCGCCCTCGAAGCGCAACACGTAGACGCGCCGATTATCTGGCCCTGGTGCCGGTTTGTCCGACTCTTGCGCGTTTTTCTCCGACCGGCGCAGCCGGCGGAGGACCTTGCGGTCGAGCATGGCACCGCGCAGCGTGCGGCGCATGTCGCGGTAGCGGTTATTGAGCTTCCGCACGCGCAGGGATTCCCGGCCAAACTCGCGATCGCGGCTGGCCACGGCGCTGATGCCCACAACCACCGCGAGGATGCCAAAGACCACCGTCAGGGTTTGCGCCAGGAACAGTCCGTACTCGTACACAAACTGCATTTCTCCTCCTTCGCGCTCCATTCATTGAGGGCGCCATTGACGCACGTTTCTCGGGCTCAGACCAGATGGCCAGCGCTCGGATGACTGCACAGCGCCGGAGGCCAGGGCGCCCGGATTGGGTATGGCCGTCCAGGGGTTTGGTTGCAGACGATCACGCCGCCTCGAGCTGCTCCACTTGGCGCACTGTCCCCTCCTGCACTTGCTGGCCAACGGGAAAATGCCAAATCAGCCACACAGCGGCCAGTTTGAACGGGATGGGCGCGAGCCCATACAGTAGCGACAAGGCCCAGAGGCCCTCGGGATCACTGGTGTTCGCTTCAAAGCCGGCCACTGCCAGCAGCGGATAGGCCAGGCCGACCGCGAGCGCCAGGGCCAGTTTTGTCGCCATGCCCCAGAGGCCGAAGAACAGCCCCGTGCGCTGGCCGCCGCCCCGGGCCGTGTCAATGTCCACCAGATCCGCCTGGATTGAAGCCGGCAGCGCCATGTCGATGCCCAGGCTCAGGCCTGAGAGCAGGCAGATACCGATGAAAATCCAGGCATCTCCGGGTCCCAGCAACGGCACCCAAGCGAAAATGCCGGCGGCCCATAGCATGGACAGCGCCCAGGCGCGGTGCTTGCCGATACGCCGGGCGATCCACAGCCACAGGGGAATGCCCGCAAGGCCCGAGACGAAGTAGACCACGAGCATGACCCCTGCCAGCCCCTGCGCCTGCAGGACATGCTGTGCGAACAGCAAAAACAGCGTTGCCGGCAACGCGTTGGCGAGCCCGTTGAGGATATAGGCGATCAGCAGTCGAAAAAACGGCCGGTGCTCGCGCAGCAGTCTAAGCCCTTGCCGCCACGGTATGGGGGACAGGGCATTGCGCGGCTCCGGCACGGCGATGAGCGTAATCAGTACCGTTAACGGAAGGGTAAGCCATAACAGCCAGGCCAGCTGCTCCAGGGCGGCGCCGGCGGATTCGCCGGGGTCCGTTAACGTGATCGCCGGCAGGACGATGGCAATCAGCATGCCCGCCAGCACGAATCCCTCGCGGCTGCCAGTGATGCTTGATCGCTGGTTATAGTCGCGGCTGAGCTCGGCGCCCCACGCGCTGTAGGGCAGGGAGACCAGCGTCCAGGCCAGGTAGGTGATGAAGCTCCAGATGAGGAGATGGCTCACGCCCGCGTCCCCGGGCGGCCGGAAGAGCTGGTCCACGCCGAACATGAGAAACGGTACGCCGATCAAAATCAGCGTCTTGCGGCGGCCGAAGCGGTTGCGGAGGCGATCGCCGATACCGCCGACCACCGGATCCGTGACCACGTCCCACAGGCGGGCGAGCAGCAGCAGCCCGCCTACGGCGCCCACACCGAGCGTCTCGGCATAGAACGGGGGTAAGTAGACGTACAGGGGAATGCCCAGAATCGCAAGCGGCAGCCCCGGCAGGCCATAGAGCAGCACGCGGCTGCGCGAGACGGCCCTCATGTGGTTGATCCCGGGCGTTGCACGGCCATGTGCACGAGGTCGACGTGGCCCATGCGGAATCCGGCTTCACAGTAGCTGAGGTAAAAGCGCCACATGCGCATGAAATGCGCGTCGTAGCCAATGTTCCGAATAGCGGATGCCCGCGCATTGAATCGCTCTTTCCACAATCGCAGGGTCTCGGCGTAGTGCGATCCGAACGGCTTCATGGCGCGCACCTCCAGGCCAGAGGCCTGGGCCAAGCGGGTCAGATGCCCCTGGGTGGGCAGCATGCCGCCGGGAAAGATGTAGAGCTGGATAAAATCCGGCGTGCGCCGGTACAGCGGGTAAGCCGCTTCGTTAATCGTGATGACCTGCAAAGCGGCCCGGCCGCCGGGCTTCAGGCTCCTTTTCAGGGTATCGAAGTACTCCGGCCAGTAGCGCTCGCCGACGGCCTCAAACATCTCGATGGAGGCGATGTGGTCGTACTGGCCCGTTTCGTCGCGGTAATCCCGGTAGTGATAGCTCAGGCGCTCCTGGAGGCCGTTGGCGGCGGCCTCGGCCTGCGCCCAGTCCAGCTGTTGCCGCGACAGGCTCACGCCGGTGACATGCGCCCCTGCAGCGGCGGCACGCCGTCCGAAACCGCCCCAGCCGCAACCGATCTCCAGGATCTTGTCGCCGGGACGGGCGTCCAGCAGATCCAGGATGCGCTGGTATTTGAGCTGTTGAGCCTGCTCCAGTGTATAGCGCTCGGTTTGCGGGGCGGCATCGTCGCCGAACAGCGCGCTGGAATACGTCATGCTTGGGTCCAGCCACTCCCGGTAGAAGTCATTCCCCAGGTCGTAATGGGCAGCAATGTTGCGGCGGCTGCCGCCACGGGTGTTCTCCCGCAGCCGATGACGCAGGCGCATCCCCAACCAGGCCAGCGGGTTGGGCCGTGAGGCGCTGGCGAGGCCGGGGTCGTTCTCGCCGAGTAGCTGCAGCAGGCCCGCCAGATCGGTGGTGTCCCAGTCCCCTGCCAGGTAACCCTCGGCCAGGCCCAAGGCACCGTGGAGGCCCAGGCGCCGGAGCGCGCGCCAGGGGTGATGCACGCGCAGATCGGCGTGCGGACCGGCTCCGTTGCCGAACGTTTGGCTGCAGCCATCGGGAAACTCCACGTCCAACGTGCCACGGTCGAGCCGGTTCAGCACGGCCGTGAAATACCGTCCGGTGATCCCCGGCAGTCCGCCGCCGGTGGTATCTATGGACTTGTTCCATGCCATCAGGTCACATCCTTCTGCGGTAGTGCCGGTTTGCGGTGAAAGCGCGCCCCACGGAGCCAAAGCTTCAGGGCCTGCCAGTGGATGCCTGCGATCACCGCCAGGGTCATGAGGGGATAGCGCCAGCCAGCCTGCAGAAGCTGGCCGTCAGTCAATGGGCGCCGCTCACCCTGCTGCACGGCCGACAGGCGCAACCCGTCGCGGTCGTGGTACTGAATCGCGTTGACGATGCGGCTGCCCGGGGGCATCAGGCGAAAGCGGTACTCCCCGCACACCGGGAGAAACGGCGAGACGTGAAACTGTTTCGCCGCGCGCGAATGGACCATGGGACCCAGGGGGTGGCCATCCTCGTGGAGCAGATACCCGTGCCATTCGCCGAATGTGTTGCGCACTTCGCACAACACCGCGCGCAGGCTGCCGTCTTGGTGGTGGCAGTACCAAAGGCTGAGCGGGTTGAACCCGTAGCCCAGGACCCGCGGCATGCAATACAGCAGCACACGGCCGCCCTGCAAGTTGATGCCGACCCGCGCGAGCACGGCGTCAATCCAGGGCCGCAGCGCTGAGTCGTTCTTCGCGCCATGATCCCGGTCATGGAAGCTGAACAGATTGAAGCGGTTGCGGGAGAGCAGCCGCAATCCGGTGACCGCCTCCTCGATCCTGTCCACATCCAGGAGCAGGCCAAAGAGCCGGTAGCGGAAGTGGTGCGGCACGTCGCCGAAGCGCGAATGCGATACGGACCCGAAATACAGGCTGCCAGACAGGGTCGCGGTGCTCATGGTGTCTGCCATCCGGCCAGGCTGTCCGGCATGGGTTCACGCGCTGGAATCACAGCGGGCGCCGGCCGCTCAACCCAGGGCAGCGGGATATCGAACGCCCGCGCCACGCCCGCCGCCGAGCGCAGGCCGTCCTCATGGAAGCCGTAGCCGAGGTAGCTGCCGCAGAACCAGATTCGGTCGCGGCCCTGGATATGGTCCATCACGCCTTGTGCCCGCACGGCGCTGGCGTCGAACACCGGATGGGTATAGACCATGCGCCGATGGACGGCGCCCGGATGTGGCGCATCGTCCGGGTTGAGCGTGACGAAGTAGTCCGTCGGGCCGGGCAGATGCTGCAATCGGTTCATCCAGTAGGTCACTGATGCCGGTCGCCCGGGCGCGCCGCCCTGGTAGTTCCAGCTGGCCCAGATGCGGCGCAGCTTGGGCATGAGCGACGTGTCAGAATGAAGCCAGGCGACGTTCTCCTGATACTGGAATGTACCCAGCAGCTTTGCCTCCCAGAAGCCCGGTTCGGCCAACATTGCCAGCGCCTGGTCGGCATGGGTGGCAATCACGACGTCATCGAACGAGCCCAGCAGCTCGCGCTCAGAGAACACGTCCACGCCCCCGTCCCGGCGCTGAATGCGGTGCACGGGTGTGTTGGCGTGGCAGCCGCCACTGATGGCAGGCGCCATGCGCCGGACGTACTCGCGTCCGCCGCCCTCCACGGTCCGCCACTGGGGGCGGTTCACCAGATCCAGCAGGCCATGATTGCGGAAGAACTGCAGAAAGCGGCGCGCCGGGAAGCGCAGCATATCCTCAGGGGGGCAGGACCAGATCGCTGCCGCCATGGGCAGGAGATATTGCTGGCGCAACTCGCGGGAGGCGCCTATGGCGTGCAGGAACTCGCCCAGGGTCGGTTCATTGCCGGTGTCTTCGACGAGAAAGCGGTGGGCACAGCGGTTGAAGCGCAGCATGTCGCACACCATGCGCAGAAAGGAGAGGTTCAGCAGGTTGCGCCGCTGGGCGAACAGCTTGTCCAGACTGTCGCCCGCCCACTCCAGTCGGCCATTCGCCGAGCGGAAGGCGAAGGACATATCACTGGCGCGAGTGGCTACGCCCAGGTGATTGAAGAGCCCCGTGAGCAGCGGGTAGTTGCGCTCGTTGTACACGATGAAGCCCGTATCCACCGGCATGGGCCCATCGGGCCCCGGGACATCCTGCGTGTGCGTATGCCCGCCGATGTAGTCATTGCCCTCGAAGAGCGTCACCTGATGCTTACGGCTCAAGAGCCATGCCGCGCCCAGGCCACTGATACCGCCACCAATCACCGCGATACGCTTTTGACTCATGTCTGTCCCATCCATGCTTTGTATCGATATTGTACAATAAAAAAACACCCTTGCCACCCTCACTTGATCGTGTTGCCATGCGGCGTTTCCGTGAGTTGCCGATGACCTGATCGCCGCGACTGTCGTATGCTGTGGCTGTTTACGGCATCGCGGGCTGTTCGGATGCAGGCACCCGCGCATCCAGGTGGAGGGAGAGCGGTGAGGACACGACAGGGCACCAAGAAACGGATTCTTGATGCCGCCAGTGAACTGCTGCAGCGCAACGGCTACGGCGGGTTCAGTTACCAACACATCGCCTCGCAGTTGGGGGTGAAGACTGCGGCGGTTCATTACCATTACCCGTCCAAGGCTGACCTGGGCGTCGCCTTGATTCGTCGTTACCGGGCCAATTTTTCCTGGTGGACGGAGCAACTGGCGAGCCAGGGCACGGATCCGGTGGCCCGGGTCGAGGCATTCTTCGAATTGGAAGCGCGCTACCTGCGTGAGGGCAAGGTCTGCCCGCTGGGCGTCGTCGGCGTGGAGCACGCCGGGATTCCCGAGGCCATGCGGCGGGAAACGGAAGTCTTCTTCGGCCAACTGCTGGACTGGCTGACTCGCACGCTGCACGACGGCGCCCGCCAGGGGGTCATCACCTTCAGCGGCACGGCCAGTGGCAAGGCGCTGAGCCTGCTAACCTCGTTGCAGGGTGGGCTGCAGGTTGCGCGCGTCGGCGGCGGCGAGACTTTCCAGCGGGTTTTAGAGCAGCTGCGCACCGAGTTCGGTCTGCATCCCCAGCCTGTTGTGCGAAGGATGCCGGCCGTTGGGTGAGTGCACCGAGGTACCGACGCGCTGGACCGTGGTGCTCGCCTCAGGCCGTCCCCGAGAGAAGGCAGGGATCCCGCGTCGTTTGCGCATGAATGCGCCCGGTGCAGGCGTATTGGTGGCGCCAAGCTCGACGTCAGCAACCGCGAGCAGGCTGCGGCCTGGGCGGTGTCCCTTGGTATGATCGGCCCTCGTGCGGTAACCATGCTCAGAGACCGAAATACTCCGCCCCTGATAGCGCCCGCAAGAGACCAATGATAGGCAAACCTGTGCAATACCTTTATGAGCCCGTGAGCGGTGGAGCGGGACGCATCGCGGGAACGCTCTTAGGGGCGTTGGCGTTTGGTCTGCCCGGGGCTGCTGGCGGGTTTCTGGTGGGCTATGCCGGTGACGTGTTTGTGCGGCGATGGTGTGTGTCCGGGCGGTGCTGGCGGGATCGCGTGAGTGATGATGTTCAGCGACACTATCTAACCGCAGCCTGCGCGGTGATGGGACATGTCGCCAAGGCGGACGGACGCGTGAGCGAGGCGGAAATAGGCGTCGCGCGACAGGTCTTCGAGCTGCTCGAACTCGACCGTGACATGCGACGCGACGCCATCGCGTTGTTTGGGCGCGGCAAGCGCGGGAATTTTCCGCTGGCTTGGGTGCTGCGTCGATTCCACCGCGCCTGCCGGGGTGACGACGATCTGCTGCACGCCTTCCTGGAATACCAGGCGGCCATCGCCCAGGCCGACGGTCATCCAACCGAGGAGCAGCAGGCGCTGTTGACGCGCATCGCCCAGCGCCTCGGGTTTAACGAGAGCGAATTGCGCGATCTGATGCGGAGCCAGAAGGGGGGGCGCGGGCTGCGTGCCATGCCCCAGAGCCCGTATCGCGTGCTGGGTGTCGCCGAGAGCGCCACGCCCGATCAAATCCGCCGCGCTTATCGCAAGCTCGTCGGCCAGTATCACCCGGATCGCCTGCAGGCCCGCGGCTGTAGCGAGGAGGAAATCCGCATGGGTGCCAGCCGCACCCACGCGGCGCGGCGCGCCTACGACCAGATTCGTCGCCAGCAGGGATTCTGAAGGCCCGAGCCTGCGCCCATCCCGAACCACGGGCGTGACTGGCTGCACGCCTGCGCGGAGATAACGGGCGAGCGAGCTGGGCGTGTGCTGTTGCGCCGCAGGCGGATTGTTAATGGTGCATTACGCTGGCGCCAATGCAGCCTTCGACCGGCCCCGGTGCGATGCCAGTACTCCACCACGTAGTCGGTTAGCGAAGCGTAACCCGCCGTCAATGACATGGCGCCGCAGGCGCACAACCCGGGTTGCGCCTGTGCGCCTGCGGCGCGGTTTGTTGTACGGTGCATTACGCTGGCGCTAATGGCACCCTACGCCCTTCGATCGGGCCCGTTGCCATGGCAGCACTCCACCACGTAGGGCGGGTTAGCGCAGCGTAACCCGCCGTAAAACACACCGCGCCACAGGCGCACGAATGCCAAAAGGACACTAGCCCAGCATGCCGAGGCGCCCGCCGCTGGCAACGACGACCACGATAATGCCGAGCACCAGGTTCAC
>NZ_SKOG01000273.1 GCF_007120195.1 Aquisalimonas sp. | reverse complement strand
GCTCCAGGTCAACGCCTATGAAATCCCCCTCGGTAAACGCGAGGTCGGCCCGCGCCACAAACTCGCGCACCAGATCCATCACCGTGATACCACGGGTCTCGCCCTCCAGATGCAGCCCGGCAGTGCCGCGCAACAGGTCACGCCCCAACAACTGCTGCACGACAGGCTGGGCCTGCACGCCGCTCAGGCGTTCATTCACCCGCACCGCGAGCGCGTCGCCGGTGGCGTCCAGGCGGATATCACCGTGGTACTCACCGCCGTAAAGCCGGGCCACCAGGGGATGGATGCGAATATGCCCGCCTTCGGCGTGCACCTGGATGTTGATGTCCGAGAGCTCGAAACCCGCGATGAGCAGCTCCTCAAGCCGGAAACGGCCGTCCAGGTTGAGCGCCCGCAACGCCTCTAGCGGGATTTCCGCCCCCTCGGGGTCTTCCTCGCCGGCCTCGCCAACGGCGACACCCCCCGCCCCTTGCTCGTCGGTCCCTGGGGGCAGGTATCGGTCCGCCTCGAAGCGGGTCCCGGCCAGGTCGAAGCGGATCATGGGGTCTGCAAAGTCGGCCACGCTGCCCGTGCCGCTGAGCCGCGCGCCGTCGAGGTCAACCCGCAGCTCCGTCAGCTCGGCACGCTCGGCGCTGGCACGGAACACACCATCCATGGTGAAACGGCGCAGGGCGTCCGGGTCAGCGGTCTCCGGAACGCCCTGTTGCAGGCGCTCGAGCACGTCACGCAGATCCGTCTCCGGAATATCAAACCGCCCGTCCACACGGGGATCGCTGGTCAGACCAACCACGTCTGCTGCGGCGTTAAGCCGCAGGCCCGCGGAACGCACCACAAGATCGCTCAGGCTGGCGGAATCGCGTTCCAGATCGGCTTCCAGCAGCACGCTCAGGCTTGTCTCGAGCCCTTCGTCCGGCAGACCTTCGGCAAACGTGCGCAGGTCCAGCGCCTGGATCCGGGCGCGGAATCGCTGGAGATCGTTACTCGCTCGGAGCAAGGCCTCCAGCGAGCCCTCCAGCCGAGTCGCGTCACCCAGGCTGACGGCCCAGTCGCCATCCAGGGAGACATCTTCGTCCAGTACTAGCTCACCGAGGCGGATGTTCACGGGGCCGGCCTCGTGGCGAACGCCCGTCTGCCAGTCCTCGAAGGTGACGTGCATATCGGAGATGCGAACGCCCTGGATGGTGCCGATGGTCACGGGCAACTGAGCGGCCACGGGCGGCTCGTCTTCCGGCGGCGGCTCGTCCGTGACTTCCGGCTCCTCCTCGTCGACGGGGAGGTCGAAATCCCAGTTGGCCTCGCCCGCTTCGTTGACGATGAGGTTCGCCCGCAAACCCTCGAGGCGGACCGTGTCCAGGACAACCTCCAGGCGTAGCAGGGGCAGCAATCGCACGGCGACTCCGGCGCTGTCGATGCTGACGAAGGGGTCGTCACCGAAACCCTCCCGGTTCTCAAGCCGCGTGCGCCCTAAATCCAGGCCAAGCCAGGGAAAGAAGGAGAGGCTGATGTCCCCGTCGATCACGAGCTCGTGACCCGTCCGCTTTGCCACCAGCTCCTCGATATCATCCCGGTAGTCGTTTGGATCCACCAGCAATACCAGGGCCATGATGAGCACCACCACCAGGCCGGCAAGGGCCGCAAAGGCGATGACAAGCCACATGAAAATCCTTGGCATACCGGACCCCTTCAAATGCTCGCGAGGTTACTATACTTTAGACAAGGGGACCTGAGACAGAACCGCCGCTAGCTGTGCGACATCCCACAAACCAGGCCCCCGATAGACTGTGCCGCCCTTCTGGACGCAAGGTTGGCGGCTCGTCTTGTGCGAGAACACGGCCGTTCTGCCGTCAATACCAGGAGATCACGTATGAGTCATTATTGTGTGGTCGTTGCTGAAGGATCCAGAGCCCGCTTTTTTACCGTCGAACCCCCAGAACTCCCCGAACTCCAGTCCGGACCAGACCTCATCGAACGCAAGACCATGAACAACCCGGATCACCAGAGCCACGGGGAGGATCTGCTTGCTGATGTGCGCTCAGGGCGCAATCGCCCGGCCAACGGGCCGGGCCATGGCTACGATGATCACCGGGATCAGTATGATGCGGAATGCGAGCGCCGCTTCGCCCGCGAGATTGCCCAGGAACTCGACACCATGACGCGTCGCAATGGCACGCGCCGGGTGGTACTGTGCGCCGAAAAGCGCATGCTCGGGTTTCTCCGACCAACGCTGCAGCACGCCATCCCCAAAGGGGTAGACCTGCACGAAGTGCCGAAAGACCTTGCCAAGCTCTCGCCGAGAAAATTGCACGAGCGCCTGGCCAGTGACGGGCACATCCCCCGCCGCCGCAACCGTCAGTCGCACTAATACGGCCACCATCTGCCGCGCGACGGGCAGATAAAACGGAAACGACCACGCCCCCGCATCCGGGGGCGTTCCTGTTTACCTTGCTATCACTCAGTCGACACCATGGGCTGCCGCAGCGCCCAGTGGGACGCGCGCCCGCACGCGGGCCGCGTTGTCCTGCCGTCGCGCGGTAACCCACCCTCAGGCGGACTCCGGGGCTGGCTCCAGCGGCTTCGTACGCAGCGCCCGGCGAGCACGCAGCAATCCCCAGGCGGCCACCATCAACGTCGGCAGCGCCGCCGCCCAGGCGATGGACTCGTCGGGATGCACGATGACAACGGCGGCAAGCAGGGACAGCACCACTCGCACTGCCCAATCCCGCTGGCGATGGCGGCTGAAGTTACCGTACAGGACAAAGATTACGCCGATTGTGCCGATCAGCAGCAGCGTAAATGCCGGCAATTGGGCGACGCCCGGATCCACCACTAACCCTGGCCGCGTGTAGACGCCCGCCATCATGATCAGCAACGGCACGCACATGCCAAGCGCGGCAATCATGGTCCGCACGAAAGGCGCCTCCGCAATGCGCGAAGTGACCGCCGCCACCACCGACGTGGGCGGCGAGAGCTCGCCGAACACGGCCACCAGAAACGCAAAGAAGTGCGCCACCCACGGGTCCACCCCGGCGCGGACCATAAACGGCGTAGTCACCACGGCGACGATAATGTAGGTGGGTGCCACAGGCAGCCCCATGCCCACCAGATAACCGAACGCAAAGGCAACCAGCACCATCAGCGCCAGATTGGCGCCGGCGAGTTCCATCAACAAAATGCCCACCTTGGTCGGCACGCCGGTGATGGTGAACGCCGCCGTCAATATGCCGAGTGTTGCCAGAAGGACGGTCAGCTCCGCGGTGTTGACGGAGAAGGTCTCGATCATGCGCACGAAGGGTCGGCCGGCGTCGCGTAGCGCGCCGAGACGCAGCAGCCCGGCAAGGTTATCCCGCGCCGCCCAGATCAGCCGCGCGACATACAGCACGCTCAACGCCATCAACAGCCCCATGAAGACGAGCTGAGCCGATGACATAGCGGCGCGCCGCTCCACCCCCATGAGCCAGATTAGCCCGATCACTGCCAGGCCATAGGCGCCCAGATTAGCCATGTCGAGCGGAGTAACCGGCTCCTTGCGCGGATTAACGGCGCGCTGCATGTATCGCCCCGCGAGCAGGTACACGGCCAGGCTGACGCCAAGGAAGTACAGAATCGCCGGCGCAAAGCCGCGGGCCACCACATCGAAGTAGCTCACCCGCATGTACTCGGCCATCAGAAATGCCGCGATACCCATGAGCGGCGGCATAAGCTGCCCGCCCAGCGACGCGGCGGTCTCGACGGCCGCCGCCTTTACCCGCGGAAAACCCGCCTGGATCAAGGCGGGAATGGTTGCCGTACCCGTGGTCGCAGCATTGGCGGCACCGCTGCCCGACACAGCGGCAACGGAGAAACTGCCGATGATGGCCGCCTGGGGCAGCATGCGCGGCGAACGCGCAGCCAGCCGCGAACTCGCCACCAGGATGGAATCAATACAGCCGAAGGCGCGCAGCACCGCGAGCACCAGCATGAACGAGCCGATCAGAGTCAGCCCGAGCTGCGAGAGTCGCGCGAATACCCCGTTGGAGATCTCCAGGCTGGAGGCGGTGAGGATGCGCTCCCAGCTCATTCCCGGGTGGCTGAACATTCCCGGCACAAGGTAGCCGTATGCCGTGTAGAGCAGTAACGCCACGATGACGAGCGCAAGGGCAAGATAGCGCCGCCGCGTGTACTCCAGCACGAGCAATGCAACGATTGCTCCCACCAGCTGATCGTGGTCGTTCCAGAATCCAACGCGGTAGATGCGGATATTGTCGAACTCGGCGATCAAGTAATGCGAGGCGTACAGCAGCGCGCCGGCGTACGCGGCCCCCACCACTGTGGCGACAAGCGGCCCCAGCGCGGGGTAGAGATTGCCGTTGCGCAAGTCGTTGAGATACGCGAGCGCCACGGCGACCGGCACCATGGTGACCGCCAGCAGCGTCGCGCCGCCGGCGCCGGTGAGGTAATACGTGGTCAGGTAGGCGAAGAAATACAGCGACAGGCCATAGAACAGCAGCTGGCTGACGATGCTGCACCAGTATTGCGCGCGCGTGCTCGGCCGGTTTTCCCCTTCACGGGCGGCGGTGCGGCTCGCGCCCGGGTCGTCCTCGTCACTCGTCATCCAGGGCATCCACCGCTGGAGATCCCTGCCGGACCCCGGGTGTGGCAACGGGCGCAAGCGCCGCCCACCGGTTCCGGCGATAGCACCCTCGACATACCCTCGCTGCGACCGGCGCCGTCCTTACCGTCGATACGTGATTGCGACTCAGTAGACCCAGTCGTCCCACGCCTCGTCCCAGGCGTCACGTTCGCGCAGGAAGCGGGCGAGCCCGGGGTGTACCGGCACACTCCCACCCGAGGCGGCAATGCCACGGCGCTGCAGGCCGACGAGATCGTCATCGATCTGGGCAAACGCCGCGTTGGCCTCGAGCAGTTCTTCAGAGTGGGCATCGATCAGCGTGAGCATTTCGTACAGGTCATCTTCGGGCACATCGGGACCGAGGTGGAAGCCGTAGAAGAACGGTACGAAATGCGCGACGTCGACGTGTACATCCGAGTCGAAACTGTCCGCGTCGACCGACACGACCTCCATGCCGGCCTGCTCGATCATCGCCCGCTCCTCCTCGCTTGGATTGAGGATTGCGGCATCAGAGGTCAGTATCGCCTCCGTAACCCAGGGTGCCGGGCTGACCTCGCCGGTGGTGTAGGCAATGAAGCCATCGATCGTGCCTTCACTCAGGGACGACCCGGCAATGTCGATGTCGATCTCGGTGTACTCATGGCCGACGCCAGCGGCAGCCATGGCACGCTCCAGCTGCGCGCGCACGTCCCACGGTGCCGGCCCCGTGAACACCGATGCCCCGGCCAGATCGCCCCAGCCGGCGAACTCGCCCTGGTCGTCGGCGCGAACGGCGAGCCCCACCTCCATGGTATACGCCCAGAAGGACTGCACGGGCTCACGCTCCATGGCGTCGCGGAAGCCTTAGAACCGGCCGCTGTCATCGGCTAGCTCCTGGAATGCCACATCGGCGCCGTAATAGCCGTCGAACTCGCCCAGGGCGTAACCACGCACGGTCGCCACGGCGCCGGCCGTCGGCAGTACGGTGATCGAGTACCCCTCCCATTCGCGATTGAGCATGGCCATCAGATCCACCTTCACCGCGTGGCCGGCCGAACCGACGGACGACGTGGCCCAACGCAGCTCGGTGGGATCCTGGGCTGTGGCGCTACTAGAGACTGCGGCCAGCAGCACGACGGCGCTGGATGCGTAAAGAGCAGTCTTGATCGTTTGATGGGTCATGCGGTCCTCGGTGCGGAACCACGACCTGGAGGGAGAAGATGGAGCGGGTGATGGGAATCGAACCCACATTAAGAGCTTGGGAAGCTCCCGTTCTACCATTGAACTACACCCGCCCTATGCGTCTACAAAATGTAGCCGCGAAGCCGCCATCTTGGCAAGCCCTGTCCGGACAGCGGGGTTGTTGTTGTAGAATACGCCCGCATATCGTCGATTGAGGAAGCTATTAGCGGAATGCAAGCAAACGGCATGTACATCGAACTCAACGGCCAACGCACAGCGATTCCCGGGCCAGTCACGGTGGCCGACCTAATCGCCCGCCTGGATCTGGCCGAGCGGCGCATCGCTGTGGAAGTCAACGAAGACGTCGTGCCGCGAAGCCAGTTCGGGCGACGTCACCTGCAACCCGACGACCGGGTGGAAATCATCCACGCCATTGGTGGCGGCTGACGCCACCAGTGGCGATTGCTCCAGGATCTGTAAACCATGACCGACGACGCCCTCGTCATCTCTGACCGTACGTATAAGTCCCGGCTCCTGGTTGGCACGGGTAAGTACCGGGACTTTGAAGAGGCCGGCGCGGCGATCGCCGCCAGCGGCGCCGAGATCGTGACTGTCGCCCTGCGGCGCTCGAACATCGGCCAGGAACCGGACCAGCCGAACCTGCTCGAGATCATCCCCCCGGAGCGCTACACCATTTTGCCCAACACCGCGGGGTGCTATTCGGCGAAGGACGCCGTGCGCACGTGTCGACTTGCGCGCGAGTTGCTGGACGGGCATACGCTCGTGAAACTCGAGGTCCTGGGGGACGGAAAAACCCTGTACCCGGAGATGCGCGAGACCTTCAAGGCTGCGGAGACGCTGGTGGCGGACGGCTTCCAGGTCATGGTCTACATGACCGACGACCCGATCGCCGCCCGTCAACTGGAGGAGATCGGTTGCGTGGCGGTGATGCCGCTGGCCGCGCCGATCGGCTCGGGGCTCGGCATCCAGAACCCGTACAACCTACTGGAAATCATCGACAACGCCCGTGTGCCAGTGCTTGTGGACGCGGGGGTCGGCACTGCCTCGGACGCCACCGTGGCCATGGAGCTCGGCTGTGACGGTGTGCTGATGAACAGCGCCATTGCCGGTGCCCAGGATCCGGTCCGCATGGCCACGGCCATGCGCCACGCCATCATTGCCGGGCGTGAGGCGCGCCTGGCCGGCCGCATCCCGCGCAAGCGATACGCCAGCGCGTCCTCACCGGTCGATGGCGCGTTTTTCTGACCGCACAACGATGACCAGCGCCGACGACATCCAACTCCGCCGCGTTCGCAGCTTTGTGCGCCGGGAGGGGCGTCTGACCGACGCCCAGAAGCGCGCACTGGGCGCCCTGCACGCCCGTTATGGGCTGTCACCGGGCAACCATTCCCTGGATCTTGAAGCGGTGTTCGGCCGGCAGGCGCCGGTCATTCTCGAAATCGGCTTCGGCAACGGCGACTCCCTCGCCACCATGGCGCAAGCCCACCCGGACGTCGATTACCTCGGTGTAGAAGTCCACCGCCCCGGCGTGGGACGGCTGCTCAATCTGGTTGCGGAGAGAGGCCTGAGCAACGTTCGCGTCATCTGCCACGATGCCGTGGAGGTCATGGAACGGCAGCTACGGCAAGGCTCACTGGCAGGTATTCAGTTATTCTTCCCGGACCCGTGGCCCAAGAAGCGCCACCACAAGCGTCGCATTGTCCAGCATGACTGGGTGGAACTCGCGGCCAGCCGGCTCCGTCCAGGGGGCTGGCTGCACCTGGCTACGGACTGGGAGGACTACGCGCAGCACATGTTGTCCGTCATGGAGGCGAGCCCGCGATTCGCGAACGCCAACGGCCGCAACCGGTACGCAGAGTCCCCCGGCGATCGGCCGCGCACTCGGTTCGAGGAGCGCGGCACCCGCAAGGGCCACGCGGTACGCGATCTCATCTACTGGCGCTGTGGGCAGGATGCGCCCGATTTCGGCGACCAAATCAACCAAGGGGGCTGAGCATGCAATACCGTCCACTGGGCGCGAGCGGGACCGATGTCAGCGCCATCTGCCTTGGCACCATGACTTGGGGCGAACAGAACACTGAAGCGCAGGCCCATGAGCAGCTCAGTTACGCGGTGGACCAGGGCGTCAACTTCATCGATACCGCCGAGATGTACCCGGTGCCGCCGCGGGCAAAGACCATGGGCCTCACGGAGCAGTATATCGGCAGCTGGCTGAAGGGCCGCCAAGACCGGGACCGGCTGATTCTCGCCAGCAAGATCGCCGGCCCCGGCCTGGACCACTGCCGTGGCGGCGCGTCACGGCACGCGGCGGATCAGCTGCGTGAAGCGGTGAACGGCTCCCTGGAGCGTCTGCAAACGGACTACATCGACCTCTACCAGCTGCACTGGCCCGCGCGCAGCGCCAACTACTTCGGCAAGCTGGGCTACCGCCCCAAGGACGATGACATCCTCACGCCGATCGAGGAGACCCTGGAGGCGCTGGATGGGCTGGTGCGCGAGGGCAAGATCCGCTGGATCGGCCTCTCCAACGAAACCCCCTGGGGCGTGATGACGTTCTTACAGCGCGCGCGGGTGGGGCGCTGGCCCCGGGTGCAGTCGGTTCAGAACCCGTACAGCCTGCTCAACCGCACCTACGAGGTGGGCCTGGCCGAGGTCAGCCACCGTGAGCAGTGCGGCCTGTTGGCCTACTCGCCCCTCGGTTTCGGCATGCTCAGCGGCAAGTACCTGAACAATCAGTGGCCACAAGGCGCACGTCTGACACTCTTTGACCGTTTCCAGCGCTACCTCAACGAGGCCGGCAAGGCGGCAACCGCCGACTATGTGGAGATCGCGCACAGATACGGCCTTGAGCCCGCACAGATGGCATTGGCCTGGGTGGCCAGCCGTGCGTTCGTGACCAGCACCATCATCGGTGCCACCACCATGGAACAGTTGCGCAGCAACGTCGCCAGCATCGACCAATCGTTGGACGAGGCCGTGCTTCAGGACATCGACGCGGTGCACACGCGAAGGCCCAACCCCTGCCCCTGATGCTCACGGGCCTTGCTCAAGCCCGCCTGGGCTTCTATACCTACCAATGCCTGGGATTGCCTGGGGGGAGGAGTAAGCATGGGAATGCATTACCAACCAGTCGTCGGCGATTGGTATGAAACGGCCGCCGGCGAAGTGTTCGAAGTGGTGGCCCTGGATGCCGAGGAAGGCACCCTCGAGATCCAGTATTTCGACGGGGCGATCGAGGAGCTCGAGCTGGAAACCTGGCTGGAGCTCGAACTGATCCCCATCGAGCCACCGGAGGACTACTCTGGGTCACTGGATATCTCTCGGGAGGATTACGGCGCCGAGATGGATGACATGCCGGCGCGCTTTCGCCTCGGTGATAACCCCCTAGACGGCTTCGACTTTGACCGCTGAGTTCCTGCTGATCCGACCACCGGCTACTAGGCGCTCATGGTCGACACCACCTGCCATGCATGGTCCGTTGATATCCGGTCCGCCCGCACGATCCAGGTACAACTGGCCAAGCGCGTACGACTCGTGGATGAGACGCGGAATGTAACCACCGTCGCCGGTGTCGATACGGGGTTCGAGGGCGAGGGGGCCATTGCGCGCGCGTGTATTGCCGTCTTCCACTGGCCTGACTTGGTCCTGGCCGAAACCGCGATTGGGCGCCAGCCGGTGACCTTTCCTTATGTCCCTGGGTATCTCTCCTTCCGGGAAATGCCGGCGATCCTGGAGGCCGCGGAAAAGCTCTCGACGCTACCCGATCTCCTGCTGTGCGATGGCCAGGGCATCGCCCACCCGCGTCGCCTGGGCATCGCGGCACACCTGGGTGTCTGGCTTGACCGGCCTGCTATCGGGGTTGGCAAAAGCCGGCTGTGCGGCACGCACGGTCCCGTCGCGGAGGAAAAAGGCGCAACACGCGCTCTGTACGATGGCGACGACCGCATCGGTACGGTGGTTCGCACACGCACGAAGGTCCGGCCGCTGTTCGTGTCACCGGGCCACCGCGTCGATCACGGGGCGGCCGTCCGCTGGGTGCTCGCGACCGTCGGACGCTATCGCCTGCCAGAGCCCATTCGCGCGGCGGATCATGCCGCCTCGCGCCGTATCCGCACG
This sequence comes from Aquisalimonas sp., assembly GCF_007120195.1. Lineage (GTDB taxonomy): Bacteria > Pseudomonadota > Gammaproteobacteria > Nitrococcales > Aquisalimonadaceae > Aquisalimonas. The sequence goes on along the minus strand of NZ_SKOG01000273.1, from coordinate 18,329 downwards.
AGCAGTCACTGACCATCGGCAGCGTTGCGTTGTCGCGCGTCGACAACGGTGAGCGACGGCTTCGCCCGCACGCTCTATCGCAGACGGCGCTGTGTGCCCGGAGAACGCAATACGCGCCCCGGCGGTACCATTAGCAGGCTGCTGCAAAAGGCGTGAGGACGGCCAGATGCAAGGCGCACGGAGCGCAGCAACCGCAGCGTATGCGCGAATACGTGAGGATTGCGAGCACCGCTCAACGCCGCAGATGGCCGCCGCAGCCCTATTTCAGCAGCCTGTTAGACGGCGATCAACAGCGCGGCCAAAACCCCAACCGCCAGAACGGCTCCGCCGAGCAGCATTAGACGGCGCAGCCGCCCATGTGCGACCAGGGTCTCTTCGACTGCTGTTTGGGCAGCGGCCGCAGCGGCCTCGGCCGCGCGCTCGCGGACCCACTGACTCAGTGCGTCCTTGAGCGCCGGGACGCCTTGATGCGTCACTGCGGCGGTAAGCTGCTCGCGGAAGGCATCAGTGCCCAAGAGACTATCCAGGCGCTGCACGACGATGGCGTCCACCTGCTCGGCAATGGCCGCCGGATCCTGTGCACTCGGCTGCTGCCGCGCCAGGGTGGCCCCTACGGCGTGCTCGGCGGCCTGACGGCCGGCCTGCTCCGCCTGCCCGCGAATGCTTGCCGCCGCCTGCTCCATTGCCTCACAGGCGGATTGCTCTGCCGCCGCTCTGGCCGCTGCCATGGCGTCGTCACGACAGCGGGTCAGGCCTGCGTCCAATTCGCTGCGCAGGTGCTCGTCGACATCACCCGCGGCGCGGACTTCTTCCAGGCCCTGACGCAGGGTGTCGCGCAGCTCGGCGTCCACCCGTTCGAGCTCCAGCTGCCAATGCGCCCGGGCTTCGTCCAGCTGCGGACCCAGAGTATCAAGGGCCACAGCCTCCGCCGCTTCGCGGGCGCAGCGCTCGATGGCCTGGGCATCCGGCATAGACGCCGCCGGCATGCCCCCACCCGCCGGCTTGTCCGCTGCGCTGGCCGCCACAGGCGGGTCGACTGCCTCCTGCGAGGTAGGCGCTACAACCGGGGTTACCGGCTCTGCGGTCGAGGGGGACCAGGCCTCCACATCTCGCAGAACGGCTTCGAGGCCGTCCTCGCTGGTGGGTTTGGACAAAAACCCACAAATGCCCAGCTCCCGGGCGCGCTCACGGTCACTGTCCGTATCCTGGGACGTGTACATCACCAGCGGCAACGGCTCGTGCCCGGGCATGGCCTGAATCGCCCGTGCCGCTTCGAAGCCGTCCATGTCCGGCATCATGTAGTCGAGGAAGACCACATCCGGCGCTTCTCCCCGCAGGTACTCAAGGGCCTCCCCGCCGGAGCCGGCCAGATCGACCTCAAGGCCGCGACGTCCAAGCAGCTTGCTCAGAGCCACACGGGCCAGGCGCGAGTCATCGACCACCAGGGCCTTGCTTAATGCCATTCTTTACCCTCCCCAAAAGCGGCAGCAGACACTCTCGCCCCTGCCTGATTAACGCGCTGCCCCCGAATCAGCCTCTCCAGGCTGGAGGCCTCAGTCACTGGTCCAACTATCCCATGAGCCGGCCACCGGTTTTGCGCGACCGGTCACAACATCATGGGCTCGCCGCCGTGCGCGCCGCTGGCGTGCTAACTTTAGAGGGTCTACAAAGCGCATTTCAGGATAGAGCGCGGCAGCGAATCCAGATAGGGGGCACACCTTATGCACCTTGAGAAAGTAATCTTCGGTTTTTTTATCCTGCTCGCCGTAACTCTCAACTTCGGCTTTGTTCTGGGTGAGTTCGACAACCCGGCGCACCACAATGTCTACGAGCTGTTCGCCGCCATCGTCGTGAGCCTGATCGCAACGGTGCTCAAGTTCGGGGAGCGCACTCAGATTGGTGCCGTGCTGCTGGCGGCCAGTCTGGTTGCTGATCTGCAGCTGATCGCCGCCGCCATCGTCTGGGCCGTCGCTGTCCATGTGGTCGAAGTCGGGCTGCCCCCTGCGGTTATGGCCGGCATCGTCTCCCTCGCCGGGGGCGCTCTGCTCGCCAACATGGTCTCGGCAACCCTGCTCGTGATCGAAACCAGCAGCCTGCAGCGCTGAGCAAGTACGGAGCTACTCCCCATGCCCCGGGATATCGGTGTGGCGAAAACTGTGGTACCGATGGTCATGCGGCGCATGCGACCGCCGCTGATCGTGCTGATGTCCGCTTACGCCATTGCCGTTGTCGGCCTGACCCTGGTGCCGGGTCAGGATGGCCAAGGCGACCCCTGGCGCACGGATTTCTTCCATGCCTTCTACGTCATCACCTACACCGCACCGACGATCGGCTTCGGCGAGATTCCCTACGAATTCACCGCAGCTCAGCGGATGTGGGTGACTTTCAGTATCTACCTGACCGTGCTGGCGTGGCTCTACGCCGTGGGGACAATCATCTCCCTGATGCAGGACACTGCCTTTCGTGCGGCGATCCAGCGCGGGCGCCTCCACCGTGCCGTACGTCAGATTGGCGAGCCTTTCTACCTAATCTGTGGTTATGGGGACACGGGAAGCCTGTTGGTGCGAGCCCTGACCGAGCGCCGACGCCGCGTTGTCGTGATCGATCAGGCGCAGAGCGCGATCGAGAATCTGGAGCTGAGGGATCTCACCGTGTATGTGCCAGGATTTCAGCTGGACGCAGAGATTCCGGAAAACCTGCTCACCGCCGGCGTCAAGCAGCGCTGGTGCGCGGGTGTCGTTGCCGTGACGAACAGCGATCACGCCAACCTCAAAATCGCACTGACGAGTAAGCTGCAGAGTCCGAGGGTGACCATGGTGGCGCGCGCCGACAGCGAGGAAGCGACCGCCAATATCGCCTCGTTCGGCACGGATGCGGTATTCAATGCCTACGACAGTTTCGCGGAGCGGCTGTGCCTCGCTATCCGCCGCCCGGACATGCACCGCATCCAGGACTGGCTCACGGGCATCCCCACGACAAGCCTGCCCGAGCGACCCCAACCACCTGAGGGCACCTGGATCATCTGCGGCTTCGAGCGGCTCGGCCGCGCCGTGCACCGTATGCTGCGTCAACAGGGCATCCATACCGTCATTGTGGACCCCACCGGCGAGAGCGACAGCTGCCCGCCGGATGCGATTCCCGGCAAGGGTACGGAAGCGCAGACACTCAGGCAGGCAGGAATTTACTCGGCGAGCGCGCTGCTGGCGGGCACGTCAGATGACGCCGACAATCTCTCCATTGTGATGACCGCCCGACAACTCAATGACACGATCTTTATCGTGGCCCAGGAGAATGAGCTCTCCAGCAAGCCGCTGTTTCGCGCCGCGGGCGTCGACCTGGCAGTGGAGCCCAGCTACATCCTGGCCAGTCGGATTCTGTCGCTGCTGAACGCACCCTTGCTGGAAGACTTCCTGGAGCGGGCGCGTGGCGAAAGCGAGGAATGGCAAGCGGCGCTGGTCCAGCGCATCCGCGCGATTGCCGGGCGCACGATCCCGGAGACCTGGACGCTGCGGATCAGTGCGATTCGTTGCTCTGCGGTCATCGAAGCCCTGGAGGAAGGCATGGAGGTGACAATGAAGGGACTGGTGCACCACCCGCGGGACCGGGAGCGGCGCTTGGACTGCATCCCCCTCTTGTTGTCACGCAAAGGCGAGGTGACGCTGCTGCCGCCTGAGGACACGCAGCTCGCCCGCGGCGATCGAATCCTTTTCTGCGGCACGGACCGGGCACTGGGGTTGATGCGCATCCCGCTGCACCACATCGAGAACCTGCGCTACATGCTCACTGGCGAAAGCAAGGGTGAGGGCATCATCTGGCGTTTCCTGACACAGCGACAAAAAGCCGGTCGGGGTTTGCCTAATCCCCGACCGTAACGCTGCCCTCAGGCTGCAAGGCCAGCCACGCCCGCGCATGGCTGCAGCCGTTCATGGCCGCACGGTAGAACCACTGCACCGCCTCGCTATAATCCACCCCGACACCGCGGCCCTCGGCATACATCACACCCAGGTTGTGCTGGGCCTCGGCGTGCCCGCGCTCGGCCGCGGCACGCAGCCACGACACCGCCAGCTCGCTATTGCGAGCCACACCCTGCCCGGTGGCGTGAAGAAAGCCGAGAGCATGCTGCGCCTCCGGAGAACCACGCAATGCGGCTTGTCGGTAGAACCGCGCCGCGGAGGCCAGATCCGTGACGACTCCATCACCCATTTCGTAGCGTCGCCCGATTGCGTAAGCCGCCTGTGCCATATCGTTATTGCTCGTCATTGGTGTCCCCGCATCCTTGAGCCTTGACTCTGTCACCCTGCAATGAGACACCAAGCACAATTCGGGCCAACCAATAAAGCGCATTCAAAAGAAAAGCTTATGATCCATTGATAAACAACATGACGCGCGACGGCGCCACGACACGTCACCGTCCGGTCGCGTTGCGTCACCCGGGGACCCGGTTACGACGCCGGCATACGCAGAGCGCTTCGTCACGCTCGCGCGCAATTACTCCGCGTTGCCCCTGCCAGGTTGGTGAATGTCGTCGGGGTGGGCGATGCGCAGAAGCACAAGGGCGAGCACGATCGCGGGCACGCCAATGCCCGCCGCATACAGGAAGAACCAGACCCATCCCACCTGCTCCGCCAGCCAACCGGTGAATCCGCCCAGGATCTGCCCAGGCAGCGTCATGAGGGAGCTGAACAAGGCGTACTGCGTGGCCGTATAGGCCGTGTTGGTCAGACTCGCCAGATAGGCCAGAAAGACAGAGATGGCCATGCCGCCAGTGATGTTGTCGGCCATGATCGCCAGTACCAGCCCGTAGATCTCTGGCCCGATCACGGCGAGCCAGGAGAAGGTCAGGTTGGTAAGCGGTGCCATTATCGCGGTAAAGATCAGCATGCGGGCAATGCCGAAACGCAGAACCAGGGCCCCGCCGATCACCGCACCGCTGAGGGTCATGCCCAGACCAAAGGCCGCAGCAACATTGGCGATTTCGCCCTTGGTAAAGCCGAGATCCAGGTAGAACGGGTTCGCCATGACGCCCATGACGATGTCACTGATGCGGAATGTCCCCACGAACAAAAGCACCGCCAGCGCCGCTAGCCCGAAGCGCTTGAAGAAGTCTGCGAAGGGGCAAACCACCGCACCCAGAAACCACGCCGTGAAATCACGCCGCCAACCCTGATGCCGCGTCTGTGCCAGATAGGCGACCACGCGTTCCTCGAGACGCTGCGTTTCAACGCTGATCGCCACCGCCGGCTCACGAACGATCAGCGTGGTGCTTATGCCGACGGCCATGAGCACGGCCATGGCGCCATACGCCAGGCTCCAGCTGCCCACGGAGGCGATGTGTAAGGCGCCGGCGCCGGCCATGAGAATGGCAAGGCGGTAACCGGTGACGTAAGTGGCCGCCATCGCGCCCTGGCGTTCAGGTCCCACGGCTTCGACCCGGTAGGCATCCACGGCGATATCCTGGGTCGCCGAGCCAAACGCCGTCAGCACCGCCCAAAGCGCCACAAGCCAGAGATTGGCCACCGGGTCGGTCAGGGCCATGCCCAGCAATCCAACGCCCACGGTGACCTGAGCAAGCAGTATCCACGCCCGCCGGCGACCCAGCACCCGGGTCAGCCCCGGCACAGCCAAGCGATCCACCAACGGCGCCCAGAGAACCTTGATGCTGTGGGCCATGCCTACCCAGCTCAGAAAGCCGATGGCGGCCAGTTCCACTCCCAAGTCACGCAACCAGGCCGTGAACGTGCCACCGACCAACAACAGCGGCAGCCCCGCAGCGAACCCGAGGAACAGCATGCCCAGCACCCGCGGGTGCAGGTACACGCGCAACGGTTCAAATCGGGACGGCGTTGCTCGGGCCGCGGCCGCGGACTCGGACATGCTCAATTTCCTGGACTCTCGCTCCGGCTCATGGCGATGACGATGGCGGGACTTTAGCCCGTATGCCTTTGCGAGGGAAACGCTCGAGGGGCACTGACCACCAGACAGGCGATCGCAGTGCGCCTGATTTGTGACTGCCACCCGCAGTCTGATCTGGCATCACCCCTCCGCACGAGAGCCCATGCTGCGTTAAAGTACACGGCGGTGCCGAACGCGCCGGCCGAAGGGCATGTGATGCCATGGCGCGATACAACGTTCAGGAGTGACCATGCGTGAAGCGAAACACCAGCCGCTGCTGATCCTGGGTTCCGGACCAGCGGGGTATACGGCCGCCGTGTATGCGGCGCGCGCAAATCTCAACCCCGTGCTGATTACCGGCATCGAGATGGGAGGGCAGCTGACCACGACCACGGACGTGGACAACTGGCCGGGTGATGTGGAAGGCCTTCAAGGCCCCGACCTCATGGAACGGATGAAGGCCCATGCAGAGCGATTCGGCACAGAGATCATCTTTGATCACGTGCACACCGCGAGCCTGGATCAGCACCCGTTTCGCCTCGCCGGCGACGCCGGCGTGTACACCTGCGATGCACTCGTGATTGCCACGGGCGCCAGCGCCCAGTATCTGGGCCTGGAGTCGGAGTCTGCGTTCATGGGTAAGGGCGTCTCTGCATGCGCCACCTGTGACGGTTTTTTCTACCGCAACCAGAAGGTCGCGGTGATCGGTGGCGGCAACACCGCCGTGGAAGAAGCGCTGTACCTGTCCAATATCGCCTCCCACGTCACCCTGGTACACCGGCGTGACCGACTGCGGGCGGAGAAGATCCTGCAGGACAAGCTGTTTGCGAAGGCTGAGGCCGGGCAGATCACACTCCAGTGGAATCACACCCTTGACGAAATCCTCGGCGACAGCAGCGGAGTGACCGGCGCACGCGTGAAGGCCACGCACACGGGGGAGATCAGCGAACTCGGCGTCTCCGGCGTGTTCATCGCCATTGGCCACAAGCCGAACACGGACATTTTTCAGGGCCAGCTGGACATGCAAGGTGGCTACATCCGCGTCAAGAGCGGCCTTGCCGGCGATGCAACGGCGACCAGCGTGCCCGGTGTGTTTGCCGCCGGCGATGTCATGGACCATGTCTACCGCCAGGCTGTCACATCCGCGGGGACAGGCTGCATGGCGGCCCTGGACGCAGAACGTTACCTTGACCAGCTACCAGAGCATTGAAACGAACGTCCAACGGGTTTACAAGTTAGGAGTGAACAGTGGAAACCCGGGGTTGTGAAATGGCAGGGAAAGCCTCAGGCTTTGAGCAGGCCCCAAAACCCATGACGAGCGCTTGAAAGAAGAGAATCATGGCGACGAGTCCCCAGAATCCAGGTGTTGTAACACGCAGCGCCGAAGAACAGAAGCGGGTGGACCGGGAGACCGACCAGCTTGCCTTGTACTACCACGAGACCTGCCCGCTGTGTCTCCGGGTCTTGCGCACCAGCGAACGTCTGCGCCTGAAAATCGAAAAGCGCAATATCCGGCAGGTGCCCGCTTACCGTGACCAGTTGCTACAGGGCGGTGGCCACTGCAAGGTGCCGTGTCTGCTGATCCAAAAGGACGATGGCTCGCTGGAATGGCTGTACGATTCCGACGCCATCATGGATTACCTGGAAGACCGGTTCGCGTGATCGCAGGGCCTCCGGCGGTGTGCGCCCTCGACGCAGCCGTGTTGACGGTCGCCTGACGCTGTTGGCTGATGCGCCCGGGATATTGCCGAGTGCCTGATCGAAGGGCGCGGTGCCGAGTCGATCCTCCTGCGCCTTGAATCTCCTGCAGGCACACGACATCCGCGTCCCGGCCCGGCAACCAGTCGAGAAAGCCCTTCCGGGCGACGGCACGGATGCCGTTGCAATTAAGCAAACGCTGACGATGCGCATGGGGGCGGGACCGTTCAACGGTGCAGGAGCGTCCGGAGGCGCCCCTGCACCGTGGATCAACATACGAGTGGCTGTATTACATCCGCTCGTACAAAGCCGCAATACCTTGTCCGCCACCGATGCACATGGTCACCACGGCGTAACGGCCACCGGTGCGCTGTAGTTCATAGAGGGCCTTGACGGTCAGGTTGGCACCAGTGGCACCGATGGGATGCCCCAGAGAGATTCCGCTGCCATTGGGGTTGACCTTATCCATGTTCAGCTCCAGGTCACGGCACACGGCCAGGGCCTGGGCGGCGAAGGCCTCGTTGATCTCCCATACATCCACCTGATCAGCGGTAACGCCGGCACGCTCCATGAGCTTGCGCACCGCCGGCACGGGGCCGATGCCCATATATTTTGGCTCCACGGCGGCAACGGTGCCAGCCACCAACCGACCCAGCGGCTTGAGGCCAGCCCTGTCGGCAGCACCCGCTTCCATCATGGTGACAGCGGCTGCGCCGTCGTTCAGCGAGGACGCATTGCCCGCCGTCACGGTGCCGCCCTCACGCTTGAATACAGGCTTCATGCCCGCGAGGGCCTCCATGTTCGTGCCGCGCCGTGGGCCTTCGTCGGTATCAAACACCTTGGTGCCCTTCCGGCTCTTGATCTCCACAGGCATGATTTGCTCGCGGAAGCGACCCCCATCAATGGCGTCGGCCGCACGGCGGTGGCTCTCGGCCGCAAGAGCGTCCTGGTCCTCACGGGAAATGCCCCATTTCTCGGCCACGTTTTCTGCGGTAACGCCCATATGACATTTGTCGAACGGATCAGTAAGGGCGCCAACCATGGCGTCCAGCATGGTGCCATCGCCCATGCGCTGCCCCCAGCGACCCGAGGGTAACCAGTAGGGGGCGCGCGACATCGCATCGCCACCACCACCGACCACGCAGTCCGTGTCGCCGCTGCGGATGTAGTCGGCGGCCGTCAGTATCGCCTGCAAACCGCTACCGCAGAGGCGATTCAGCGTCAACCCCGGGGTCTCCTCGGGCAGACCACCATTGATGGCCGCCACACGGCCCAAGTACATATCCCGAGGCTCGGTGTGGATCACGTTACCGAAGACCACGTGACCCACCTGCTCCGGTGCCACCCCGGCGCGCCGCACGGACTCGCGCAGGACATCTGCGGCAAGATCGCCCAGGGAGACATCTTTGAGCCCGCCCCCATAGGTCCCAATGGGCACCCGGGCAGCTCCAACCACTACGACTTCGCGTGTCATCACTCTCTACCTCCTGGTTTGCCGGCTCACCGAGAGCCCGCCACCACCGTCCGCGGGACTGGTGGACTGTCTGGCTGGGCATTGTAGTTGGCGCCCGATCCGGTGTCGACTGAGGCCGCCCCCTTCCTTGAACGCTTGCGTGACCCCGATGCAAAATAGGCGGCCACCGAGCGGGCCCTCGCGCCGCCTTTTTCGAATGCGGCGGCGAGGCCCGAGGGGTCCAGTGCGTACTGCGGGGGACTGTGACCGCACGCCTTGCCCGCCCCAGACTATACTCTCCACGGTGGCGGGTTGCTCCGCCGCCCGCCGAGAAACAGTTATAATCAGGTCTGACGAGCAGGCCGCCAGGTCACGATCCGTGGCGCCCCGTCCATGCCGGACGTCAGGCGCGAGAAGTACAAATCCACACGGGTCTGGCGTGAACCACGAGAGGAGGACGCATGACGGGACATATCTCATACCCCAGTGGTGGCCAGAAGATTACCGTTAAGGACGGTACGCTCCAGGTTCCCGACCAGCCCATCCTCGGCTATGTCGAGGGTGACGGCATTGGACCGGACATCAACTCGGCGTCGATGCGCGTCTGGGACGCAGCCGTGCATAAGGCCTACGGAGGCAAGCGCAAGATCCACTGGGCAGAGCTTTTCATGGGCGAGAAAGCTGCCGGATTGTACGACGGCGACTACTTCCCCGCCGAAACCAAAGAAGCGCTGCAGGACCTGCTTGTCTCCATCAAAGGCCCCCTGACCACGCCGGTGGGGGGTGGATTCCGCTCACTGAACGTGGCTTTGCGCCAGGATCTCGACCTCTACGCCTGTGTCCGTCCGGTGCGTCATTTCGCTGGGGTTCCCTCCCCGCTCCGGCACCCGGAAGAAGTCGACGTGGTGATCTTTCGCGAGAACACCGAAGACGTCTACGCCGGCATTGAATACCAGTCCGGTACCGAGGAAAACCGCAAAGTCGCCGACTTCCTGCGCAACGAAATGGGCGAGCGTTTCTTCGAGGACGCGGGCCTCGGCGTTAAGCCCATCTCAGAGTTCGGCAGTAAACGCTTGGTACGCAAGGCCATTCAGTACGCCATCGATAACAAGCGCGAGAGCGTCACCCTGGTCCACAAGGGCAACATCATGAAGTTCACCGAGGGTGCGTTTCGCTCCTGGGGCTATGAACTTGCGCGCGAGGAGTTCGGCGACTCGACCATTACCGAGGAAGAGCTCTACAGCGCCTACGGCGGCAAGCGCCCCCCAGACAAAGTGGTGATCAAGGACCGGATCGCCGACATTATCTTCCAGATGATGCTGTTGCGTCCGAACGAGTTCGACGTGCTCGCCACGATGAACCTCAACGGCGACTACCTCTCCGATGCCGTCGCGGCGGAAGTGGGCGGCGTGGGCATCGCCCCTGGCGCCAACATGAGCGACAACGTGGCGGTATTCGAGGCCACCCACGGCACGGCACCCAAGTATGCCAACCAGGACAAGGTCAATCCCGGCTCGCTGCTTTTCTCCGGCGTGATGATGCTGCATCACATCGGCTGGTCCGAGGCGGCGGATCTCATCACCGCGGCGTATGAGGAGGTCGTCACCAGCAAGATCGTCACCTACGATTTCGCCCGCCAGATCGAGGGTGCGTCCGAAGTCAAGACCAGCCAGTTCGCCGATGCCCTCATCGCCGAGATCCAGGGGGATCTGGATCTGGAGCAGTTCCGTTCCGAGCGTGACCAGGCCATCGAAAAGGACCGCAAGACCCGCGAGCTGCGCCGGGTCTCGTCGCCGCTCGAGGAAATGGTCGCATCCGGCCGCATCCCCCACACGGTGGGAGACCTGATGAACCCGAACCCCGTCTCGGTGCCGGCGGACACCAACGTGGAAGATGCCATGCACCTGATGCGCGACAAACGCATCAGCAGCGTCATCGTGCGCCCGGGCGAGGACGGCCAGTGGGGAATCATGACTCAGCGTGACGTGCTCTCCCGCATTGTTCAGCCCAGCCGCCGGCCGAATACGGTCAAGGTGGGCGAGGTGGCCTCAAAGCCGCTCGTGAGCGTACCGGTGGACATGACCCTCCACGAGTGCGCGCAGAAGATGAGCGGCAGCAACATCCGGCGCTGCGCGGTCACCGACAAGGAGCAGGAGCCCATTGGCATTATCTCCGACACGGACATCTTCGCCAGCGTCGAGCAGTTTGGGCTGCCCGAGTGAGTTTGCCGGTGGCATGAAGCGCGCCCGCCGCGCAATTGCCCTCACCGTGCATCTAATGGTGCACCCTACGCCCTTCGATCAGCGCACGTGGGCTGGCTGTCGGGGGTAGGGTGCATTCGCGAATGCGTCATGCCCCGTTCGAACTACCGCGCCACAGGAGCAGCCGCACTCTGAGGCCTGGAGATACGGATCGACGCCCCTCGACGCGCTGCCGCACCGGATAAGGCACCATGGTCGACACAACCCCCGCCGAACAACCGCTGCGCGACAACATCCGTGAGCTGGGGGACCTCCTCGGGCAGGTGCTGCAGGAGCAGGGAAGCCAGGATCTCTACCAAACCGTCGAGACGATCCGACGCTTGGCGAAACGGGCGCGCGGCGGCGATAGACTCGCAGCACGTGAACTCGAGAGCACCCTGACCGGTCTGGGCGACAACATGATCATGCCCGTGGTCCGCGCCTTCTCGCAGTTTCTCAACCTCGCCAATATCGCCGAGCAGCACCACCGCGTGCGCCGCAGCCGGGCCTGGGCACGCCACCCGGATGCCGAACCACTGCGCGGCTCCCTAGAGGAAGGCTTCCAGCGTGTGGCCGCCGTAACCGAGCCGGATGCCCTGTTCGATGCCGTGTGCAACATGCATGTGGGCCTGGTACTGACCGCCCACCCCACCGAGGTCACCAGGCGGACCCTGTTGCAGAAGCATAACCGCATCGCAAGCATGCTTGAGATCAGGGATCGCCTGGATCTCACCCCCGATGAGACCCACGAACTCAACGCGGCCCTGAAACGCGAGGTCACGGCAGCCTGGCACACCGACGAGATCCGTCAACGCCGCCCCTCGCCTCTGGACGAGGCACGTTGGGGTTATGCCGTGGTGGAACAGACCCTCTGGGATGCCATCCCACGTCATTCCCGGCGTCTGGACCGCATGCTGCGATACCACACCAACCGTGCGCTGCCGCTGGACGTCGCAACCATCCGATTCGATTCCTGGATGGGCGGCGACCGGGATGGCAATCCGCGCGTCACGGCTCGGGTGACACGTAACGCCTGCCTAATGGCCCGCTGGCAGGCCGCCAGCCTATACGAAAAGGAGGTCACCCAGCTCATCTCTGAGCTCTCCTTGCAATGCCGCGATGCGGACCTGCGCGAGCACGTGGGCGACGCCTGGGAGCCCTACCGTGTGGTACTCAAACGCGTGCGCGCGCGGCTGCGCCTGACCTTGCGGGGGCTGGAAGCCCGGCTGGACGGTAAGGCGCTGCCGGAAGGCGAAATCTACCAGCACGTGGAAGACTTCCGCCGGCCGCTGCTGGAGTGCTTCCACTCGCTGCACCGCTGCGGCGCAGGTGTGGTCGCCGATGGCCGCCTGCTGGATCTGCTCCGGCGCGTGCGCTGTTTCGGCCTCACGCTGATGCGCATCGATATCCGCCAGGAGGCCAGCCGTCATACCGCCACCATGGCGGCCATCACGGGCGCTCTGGGCCTGGGTGACTACGCTCAATGGGACGAGCACGAGCGCCAGGCATTCCTGATCCGTGAGTTGAACTCCCCGCGGCCCCTGATTCCCCGGTGCTTCGCACCCGATGAGGACGCCCGGGAAGTGCTGGAAACCTTTGAGGTGATCGCGGAACAGGGCCCCGAGAGTCTGGGCGCCTACATCATCTCCATGGCGGCGAAGCCTTCGGACATCCTGGCCGTCGAGCTCCTGCAGCAGGAAGCGGGCGTCACGCACCACCTGCGGGTGGTGCCATTGTTCGAGACCCTTGACGATCTGGAGGGGGCTGAGGATTGCCTGGATCGCTTGCTGGAGATCGATTGGTATCGCCAGCGTATCCAGGGTAAGCAGGAGGTCATGATCGGCTACTCGGATTCCAGCAAAGATGCGGGGCATCTCACCGCGGCGTGGGCGTTGTACCAGACCCAGGAATGTCTGCTGGCCTGCTGCCGGCGCAATGGCGTCGCGCTCACCCTGTTCCACGGGCGGGGTGGTTCCATCGGTCGCGGGGGTGGCCCGACTCACGCCGCCATCCTGTCCCAACCGCCGGGCTCGGTAAACGGCAGTCTCCGGGCCACCGAACAGGGCGAAGTCATCCAGGCCAAGTTTGGCCTGCCGGGAATTGCGCTGCGCAACCTGGAACTCTATACCACCGCCGTGCTGGAAGCGACGCTACAACCCCCGCCGGAGCCCAAGCTGGTATGGCGGGAGCTGATGGATCAGCTCTCGGCCACCGCGGTGGACGCCTATCGCGGTACAGTCCGGCACACGGCGGGATTCGTCGATTACTTCCGGGCAGCCACCCCCGAGCAGGAAATTGCCGGCCTGACCATCGGCTCACGGCCGGCAAAGCGCCGTGAGACAGGCGGCGTCGAGAGCCTGCGGGCCATCCCCTGGATCTTCAGCTGGACCCAGACCCGGCTGCTACTGCCGGCCTGGCTAGGTATCGGCGAGGCCATGGGTCAAGCGATCGAGCGTGGCGAGGCCGATGAGCTACGGACCATGTTCGCCAAGTGGCCGTTCTTCCATGCGCTGCTCGATATGGTGGAAATGGTTTTGGCCAAGGCCGATCCGGACGTCGCCGCCCAGTACGACCGGCGCCTGGTCCCCGCCGAGCTGCAAGCGCTCGGGGAGCAGTTGCGGGAGCGTTATCACCGTACCCTCGATGGAGTGCTCACGGTCACCGGGCACGACCGGCCGCTACAGGACTTCCCGGTCGTGCGCCGCTCAGTGGACGTGCGCAACCCCTATGTCGATCCCCTCAACCGGCTGCAGGTCGAGCTGCTGCACCGTGTGCGACACCGCAACGAGGAACACCTGCGCAAGGCGCTGCAAGTGTGCATCAACGGCATCGCCGCCGGAATGCGCAATACCGGATAGTGGAAATACGCGATGGAGCAATACCAAGAGGATTTCCTCGACTTCTCTGTGCAGCGGGGCGTGCTGCGCTTTGGCGAATTCGAGCTCAAATCAGGCCGGATCAGTCCCTACTTCTTCAACGCCGGGCTTTTTAATACCGGCCGTTCACTGGCCGCCCTGGGTGGTTACTACGCCCGCGCCATCATCTCCCACGGCGTCGCGTTCGACATGCTCTACGGGCCTGCCTACAAGGGCATCCCGTTGGCGAGTGCCACGGCCGTCGCACTGGCCAATGAGCACGATCGCGATGTGCCGTGGGCGTTCAACCGCAAGGAGCCGAAGGACCACGGTGAAGGGGGCACCATCGTCGGCGCTCCTCTCGCCGGGCGTGTACTGGTCGTCGACGACGTCATCTCCGCTGGCACCTCGGTGCGAGAGTCCGTGGACATCATCCGGGCCGCCGGTGCTGCGCTCGCCGGTGTCGCCATCGCCTTGGACCGCAAGGAACGCGGTACCGGCGAGCGTTCCGCCGTCGAACAGGTGCACGAGCGCTATGGCGCGCCAGTCATCCCGATTGTGGACCTCGACGACGTCGTGACGTGGCTGGAACGCCGTGGCGACCCGAACGGGGCGCTGGCGACAATCCGTGGGTACCGGGCGCGCTACGGGGCCTAGCGGCGATTCTGGTATAATCGCCACTGACGATGGCACCTCAACAACGTGCCCTGCAACCCACGCCATTTGTATCTACAGCGTGTCGAACCAGCGCCGCAGCCCTTGGGTGTAGACCTCCCGGCTGCGCAGAAACCCGGTATTGTGATCCCCCTGCATGCGCAAGAATTCCTTCGGGTCCGAGGCCGCCTCATACAGAGCCTCGCCGTGGTGAAAAGGGATGATCTCGTCGTCCGGGCTGTGCACCACCAGGACCGGTGCATCCACGCGCTGGACGAACTCCCGTGTCGGGTACTCGATACGCGCGAGCAGGCGAACCGGAAAGATGGGATAGAGTTCAGCGCCCAGATCCGGCGCCGCGGTGAACGCCGACTCGAGGATCAAGCCGCCTACCTCGCGCTCTGCTGCCAGGTGCGCTGCAACCGCCGCGCCCAGGGAGCGGCCGAAGGCAATCACCTGGTCGGCCGGTACCCCCCGGGAGTCCACCACATAATCCCAGGTTGCCTGCGCATCCCGGTACAGCCCGTCTTCGGACGGGCTGCCGCTGCTTTGGCCGTAGCCCCGGTAATCGATAATGAGCGTGGCCACGCCCAGCTCGTGGAAAATCCCCAGGCTATCCAGGCGGTGGCTGATGTTGCCCGCATTGCCATGGAAAAAGAGCACGGTGTGGTGTGGCTCATCGTCAGCTGGCAGGTACCATCCATGGAGCCGCTCACCATCGGCTGTTTCGATGATAACGTCATCCCACCGCAGGCCGACGTCGGCGGGCGTTGCCGTCAGCTCGCGCCCCGGCACACCGGGTAGGTGGATTAGCCGTGACTGCATCCCGTAGAGTAGGAGCATTAAACCCACATACACACCCAAGGCCATCAGCGCGATGACGGCTGCCGTCCCCATGAAACCCCTTGTGCGCCGTTGCTTGCTCATACTGGTGCTCGGCCTGCTCGTGCTTACGCTGACGGGCTGCGCCAGCGTCCACCGCGGTTACGAAAGCATGCTGTTGCTCCGCGACGTCCAGGCGGGCGCTGAGGATAGCCGTCTGAAGCGCGTCACGGAAGATCCGACTCGTTCTACGGTAGCCTATGAGATCGCGGATCGTGAACATGTCGCCGACATCTATCGACCGGCCGGCCGCGAACCGCGCGGGACCCTGGTGCTGATTCACGGATTCACCGAGCACGGCCGCCGCGACCCTCGCATGGTGGAGTTTGCCACCTCCATGGCGCGCTCGGGCTTCGTGGTGGTGGCCCCGGATGTGCAAGGGCCGAAAACCTTTGCCGTCAGCCTCGATGATGCGCGCGATATCGGCGATACGCTGCGTTACCTCATCACCGAGGCCGAGGATCGCACCGAGCCGCCGATCGGCTTAATGGCGTTCAGCTTCGCCGCGGGCCCGACTCTGATCGCCGCCAAGGATAGCGCGGTCGCCAAGGACATCGGCTTCGTCATCGCCGTGGGCGGCTATTACGACATCCAGGATGCCATCAGCTACGTGACCACGGGCGTCGATCCCATCAGCGGTCGCGAGGCCGCGGTGCCGGAGCCCCGCCAGGAAGGCAAATGGGTGGTGCTGCTGAGCCAACTCGACCGCATCGATAACGACGAAGACCGCGAGCTGTTGCGCGAGATCGCCGAGCTGAGGCTCCAGGATCCCTGGCGATCGGTGGAGGACGCGGCGGCACAACTCGGCGAGGAAGGCCGACCCGTTTACGAGCTGATCACCAACACGGACCCGGAGCGCGTCAGCGCGCATATCCAGGCGCTGCCGGAGCAGATCCGTGAGGAGCTCGTCGGTCTGGACCTGGCCCAAAGAGACCTGTCCCAGCTGCACGCCGAGCTGATCCTGGTGCACGGGACCGACGACGACGTCATCCCCATCGGACATAGTGAGCAGCTGAAGAAGGCTTTGGGCGAGGAGCAGGCCCAGCTGTTTCCGGCCGCAGGTCTGCACCACGTGGACGTCTCGCCTGGGCTGCGTGGCGGCTGGCAACTCTGGCGCGTCGCTCGTCTGGTGTTCCGGATCGCCGACGAGGAGTGACCTAACGCATGTGGACCCTCCCTGAAATTGCCGTCACCCGCGAGCTCCGGCGCCTGGCCGTGCTGACGAGTGGAGGCGACGCACCCGGCATGAATGCAGCCGTGCGCGCCATCACCCGTACGGCGATCGCACGGGGTCTGGAGGTATTCGCCGCAGAACGCGGCTTCAGCGGCTTGGTGAACGGCCCACTGCGCCCCCTGGACGTGGCCGCGGTGGGCGGCATTCTCCAGCGCGGCGGCACCATCTTGAAAACGGATCGCTGTGAGGCCTTTCTGCAGCCTGCCGTGCGCGCGCGGGCGGTTGAGGACCTCCGCCACCAGGGTATCGGGGCCCTGATCGTCATCGGCGGCGACGGCTCGCTAACCGGCGCCCACCAGCTGACCACGGAGACCGGACTGCCCGTCATCGGCCTGCCCGGCACCATCGACAACGACATTGTCGGCACCGAGGACACCATCGGCTTCGACACGGCCGTCAACACGGCGCTGGAAGCCATCGATCGCGTCCGCGACACCGCGTATTCCCATGAACGGCTCTTCCTGGTGGAGGTCATGGGACGCAGTTCCGGGTTTATCGCCGTAACCGTGGGCATCGCCGGCGGGGCTGAAGCCATTGTCCTGCCTGACCGCTCCATTGACGCCGCGACGCTGGTGAGCGAATTGCCAGGAAGGCGGTTGCGGAACAAGCCGAGTAGCCTGGTCGTGGTCGCCGAGGGCACGGATCCGACCTACACGCAGCGCCTGGCGGCGGAGCTCGGCTCGCTGGGACACCCGGCACGGGCCTGCATTCTGGGCCATATCCAGCGCGGGGGCAGGCCCAGTGGCCACGACCGGGTCCTGGCATCCCTCCTTGGCGCCAGCGCCGTAGACCACCTTCTAGGGGGTTACACGGACGTCATGCTGGGTATGCGCAAGGGTCGGATCGCCACGACGCCACTGCAGCGCGTCGCCCATGAGCGCAAGCCACTGCCACCGGCCTGGCTGGAGCTGGCGCGAACACTTGCGAGCTAGTCCGAAGTTCCCTGCCGAGTTAATTGTCACGTCTTTGTTTAATTTATAGAAACAGGAAGAGTTAAGTTTACGACACTGGGAACATTCGGATCAGCTCCAGGGCGCGGCGCTGCATGGGCGTCGACTCGGTATACTGGACGATCACCGGACTGTCGGGGTCGGATTTGAGTTGGCAGCGATCGCGAGCTCGAAGTGCGTGGCCATGTTGTGGCGGCTAAGTGCGCGCTCGGCCTTGGCGCCCTCCGGACTACCTGAGCACAGCCACCCCATTCGTTTATGCCAACGTTGGCAAACGAAACAATTGGTTGTTCAGCCACACTCCGCCAGGCGCGCACACGGGCGCCGCGATCTACAGCCTCATTGAAACTGCCTTATGCCGAGCTCGGCATAAGGCAGTTTATGCCGTCCGCCAAACTATGCCGAACGGGGATGCTCTTCCCCAGATTCAGCGTGAGTGGCACATGATGTAGTCGGCATAGTCTTGTATCT
>NZ_SKOG01000095.1 GCF_007120195.1 Aquisalimonas sp. | reverse complement strand
TTGGGGCAAACGCGGCCAGCCGGTCGAATCTTCCTCGCGAAATCGAGCTGCGGAACATCCAGCTCGACGCGACGCCATCCCGTCACGCAAGTTGTCGCCCGGCTGGGTGTGTCCGGCTACAGCGCTTGCGTCCATCACCGTGTGATCGCTTCCACATCAATCACATACGTTGTAGCTTATTCAGTTACGATTGTCGTATCAGGCATGCATATTTGCTTCATCCAACATCCAGTCACGAAACTCTTCGGCGATCGGTCGCTCCAGGCCCGCGCCCGCAGTAAGCACGTAGTAAGCCTGGTCATAGTCCAGAGGACAGTCGGCCAACACCGACAACTTTCCGGCGCACAGGTCCGCCTGGTGCAGCTCCCGACTGCCGAGCAGGGCGCCCTGGCCGGCTATGGCCGCCTCCAGCGCCAGCAGTCCGTTGCCAAATCGCAGCTCCCGTGCCGCTCCCAATTCACATCCCTGCTGCTTGAACCATTCTTTCCAGCCGCAGGGCTCGTCTAAGCGGGTGAGGCTGTTGTCGCACAGCAACGTCAGTCCGCGCAGTGTGTCGACACCATCCACGGTGGCGGCCAGTTTCGGTGCGCCGATTGGCACCAGATCCAAGCTCATCAGCCGCTGGGGCTCTAGGCCCGCGTAGTTGCCGTAGCCAAGGCGCACGCAAACGTCGATGCCGGCGAGCTTGAGTTCGGCCACACCGAAGACGCTATCAGGGGCACGATCCACCGCACGTAGGCTCGCCTGCAGCCGCACTTCGGCGTCCGGGCAACGGGCGTAGAAACGGTGCAGGCGTGGCACGATCCACTTGGTGGCGAACAGGGGTTCGGCGCACACGGTGACGATCAGGCGCTCCTCGCCATAGGAGCGGATCTTGTCCACCGCACGACTCAGAGCCTGAAACCCCTCATGCAGCTCCGGCAGGGCCTCACGCGCGGCCGCGGTCAGGCTGACTCGCCGGTGGTGGCGGACGAACAGATCGACGCCGAGATACTCCTCAAGCGCCTTGATCTGGTGGCTGATCGCCGCCGGCGTGACATTGAGCTCTTTGGCGGCCGCGGCGAAACTCTTGGTTCGCGCGGCGACCTCGAAATAGGAGAGTGCGATCAGCGGTGGAAGACGTAACATGACCAATACTCGCAAGAATGGCGGTGGGGCCATGCGCGATCGAGTGCCCCATTGAAGGGCCACTATAATCGCTGCTGGTGCGAAAGGTATACCGCTCACCAATGCCTTGCCGGTCGCCCCATGGGCTCGTTGACATGCGGGTAATCAACCTTATTGGGCTACCGTCCGCTGTGTGTGTGCTTGTCATGTCCTGGCTGGGTTCGGTCGGCATAGTAGCGTCCGTGGGCGTTGCCCTGATCGTGCTGAAGATGCCCTGCGTGCCAGAGGCCGCTGTGTATCGGGACATCGTCACCACCTCCTAGCGATAAGCGCAGCGCATCCACCTACCGAGCGCGATTCATGGTGGATGCGCTGCGCTTGCCCACCCCACCGCCTCCCTCGTCCGGGCCAATGGCGCTGGGGCATTCTTGAACTCGTTGCCTGCGCGGTACGGTTCAGCGACGCGGCACGATGGCTGCGTCCGGACAAGGCGGTGATCGCGCTCAGCCTGCGCCACAAGTCGAAGCACCACCTGTGGTTTTCTTTCGTCATGAAGCCGGACACCTCGCGCGTCACAGCAAACGTATAGCGTTCGTTGACGTCGAAGGCGGGCTGGACGATACGGCTGAAGCCGAGGCGAACGCGTTCGCGCGGGATCAAGTGATGCCGCCAGAGTTATTCGCGGAGCTGGAAGGCACAACGCTCACGACGAGCGCGGTGCGCTGGTGCACGTTGCAGTGAGCCAGGACGAGGCGGCCATGACCACCAGGCTCGCCGGCAAGGAGACGCTGTTTCTGCCGTTTAACCAGGGCACCAGCGAGGGCGGGGGCGTGGAATCCGCAAGCCGCCAAAGAGGACCACAACGCGACGCGTGCGCAGACGTTGCTCTCACTGGATGACGCCTGCCTCGCCGCCGGCCCCGGAACGCTGCACCGGGAGGAGATGATCGACCCCTTCGCCGAGACGCTGGATGTGGATCTGGTGCTGGAAGGGGAGCAATGAGGATGGCAACACCGCGTGGTTTCAGTGAGCTCGTGAGCGTTCACCAGCATCTCGTTCGCAATCCGGACGCAACCGCGACCGATGGCGCGTTGTACGCGGGGCATTCGCTAACGCCAGGGCGCTGGACGCCGACGTTACAGCGGCGAGCCGGTCGCGGCATCGACACTGCGCGTGATCACACCAAGCTCGTCGAGTTCGCCGAGCCGCTTCGACAGCAACGCCGGTGAGATCAAAGGCATGCCCCGGCGCAGGTCATTGAACCGCTCGCTGCCCGCCATCAGCTCGCCCAGCAGGATGATCGTCCAGCGCTGGCCGAGCACCTCCGAGGCCATGGCGACAGGGCAGAACTGCCCGTATCCGCGCGCTGCCATTACACCCCCCGGACGACGTCGTATCCGCTTCAGATTGAGTACTTGCCGGAGTATAGGTTTGCGGGCGTATAGTGCAATTGTGTAAAGCCCGTAGCGACGGTCCGCCGCGTGGAGGCACGCGATGAGCTCGACCGAGGAAGACACCGGGGAAGCCCCCCGCACACCGGAGGACCGGGAGGTCAGCAGCGCCGTCGCGACGCACTACGCCGTCCCGGATCTTGGGGACAGAATCCTGGCGGCACTCCAGGCGGCCGGCAAGGACACGACCTGTCTCGCACCACAAGACCTTGCTCCCATCGACGAATTCCATGTGCGTGGCCGCGAAGCGACGCTGGAACTTGCTCAAACCGTCGGACTGCAGTCCACCGACTATGCGCTCGACGTGGGCAGCGGCATCGGCGGCACAGCGCGCTGTCTCGCCCAGGAATTCGGCTGCCGCGTCACCGGCGTGGATCTCACCGCCGAATACTGTCGGGTTGCCGCCATGCTCGCCGCTCGCACCGGACTGACGGATCGTGTTGATTACCGCCAGGCCGATGCGAATGATCTCCCGTTCCCCGACGGAGCGTTCAGTGTTGTCTGGACCGAGCACGTGGCCATGAACATCCCGGACAAACAACGGTTCTACCGGGAAATGCACCGGGTTCTCACGCCCGGCGGGCGGCTGGCGATCTACGATGTTCTCGCTGGCCCGTCAGGACCCGTGCATTTCCCGGTGCCGTGGGCCCGGACGTCGGCGACGAGTTTCCTGGTGTCGCCGGAACAATTGCGGGATCTGCTCGCGAAAGCCGGATTCACGCTGGTGCAGTGGTCGGATCGGACCGCCGCCGCACGCGCCTGGCTCACGGAACTGGGCAAGCGGCTCCGCGAGGAAGGTCCGCCAGTCCTCGGCTTTCATCTCCTGCTCGGGCCCGAGTTCGAGACCATGGCACGGAATCAGAAACTGAGCCTGGAGGAGGGACGGATGGTTCTTGCGCAGGTCGTCGCAAGGAAGAAGACGAGCCCGCCCTGACGTGAGTGGCGGACGTTATCGATCACACTAGACGCACGATACAAGACCGGGAGCGACCTTAATTCCCGGAGGAGGCAGCCATCATGAACGCGACAATGCCCGATCTGGCGGCACTGAAGCAACGCATGAAGGCAACGTGGGAGGCGGGTGACTTCGGCGAGGTCGCGAAGTCGATCGAGTCGCATGCCGAAGACTTCATGGCCCGCCTCGATGTCGGGCCCGGCAACGACGTGCTCGACATCGCCTGCGGCACCGGCAACCTCGCACTCCCGGCCGCCCGGGCCGGCGCCAGCGTTGTCGGCATCGACCTGGCCGGCAACCTGGTCGAGCAGGCCCGGGAGAGAGCCAAGCGCGAGGGACTCGAGATCCGATTCGACGAAGGCGACGCGGAGGCACTGCCCTACGCCGACGCAGAATTCGACCTCTGCGTGAGCATGTACGGCATCATGTTCGCACCGCGGCCCGAAGTGGCGACAACGGAGCTGTTGCGCGTCTGTCGTCCCGGCGGCACGATTGCACTGGCCAACTGGACGCCCGAGGGCTTCATCGGGCGGATGCTGAAGGTTCTGAGCGGATATGTATCACCGCCGCCCGGCGTTCCCTCGCCGTTGCTGTGGGGCCAGGACGAAGCGGTCCGTGAACGACTCGGCGATGGCGTCTCCGCCCTGGTGACGCAGCGCGTGCCGGTGTGGTTCGACTACCCGTTCTCGCCCGCCGATACCGTTGACTTCTACCGCCGTTACTACGGCCCGGTCCAGCGCGCGTTCCAGGCACTCTCCGACGACGACGCCGAGGCACTGGACCGCGATCTGGTCGCTTTGTGGTCGGAGCACAATACGGCAGACGGCGACACGACGCGCGTCGAGGCCGAGTACCTCGAAGTGGTCGCGACCCGTGCGTGAAGGGTCGGTAACCGGCCATTGCCGGGGCGTTGTCTGGCCGCCGCCCCCGGCAATGGTCGCGTGTCCGGCGAGATGCCAAGCACGGAATCAAAGACATCAGCACCTGGGTCAGGGCAACCCCTGAAACAGGGAGAGAACAAGGCAGGCCGTGCGACTATTGCGGTTCGGCCGGCACATGGAACTTGCGCCGGTACGCTCCGGGCGTGATGCCTACCATGCGCATGAAGAGCTTGCGGAAGTAGGCGGGATTCTCGTAGCCCACATCACCCGCAATATCGTCGATTGCCTTTCTCGTTTGCTCCAGGAGTTGCTTGGCCCGGTTGAGCCGCAGCTCCTGGACATAGCAGATCGTGGTGTATGTAGCCCGTGGCTTTCCTGAAGCGGCGTTTGAAGCTGCGCTCGGAAACTCCGCCCACCTCGGCCATACCCTCCACGGGGCAGGGGTTATCCAGATTCGCGGTAATCCACCACTGGGCGCCTTGAATCGTGGCGTCGCCATGGTCGCGAGGGGGCACGAACACGGTGTAGGGCGCCATGCCGTCGCGGTGGAATTCCAGTGCGAAGAACTTGGCAACAGCCTGGGCGGCTGGCGTGCCCAGATGCCGGGCAATCAGGAACAGCACCAGGTCATGCCAGGACGACGCCGCCCCCGACATCACCAGTTCGTTGCGCTCGCCCTCGGTGACCAGCGCCTTGTCCGGCTGCAGCCTGACGGCCGGAAAGTTCCGGCGAAACGTATCGGCATAGGCCCAGTGCATGGCCGCCCGGCGCCCGTCAAGTAGCCCGGTCTCCGCCAGGAGTAGCGTCCCCGAGCAAACCGAGTACAGCTCGGCGCTTGCGGCGTGCATGTCCGCGATCCACTCCACCAATGCCGGATAGCGGTCGGTCTGCCATTTCCCTCCCGCGACCATCAGCGAGGGCACAACAATCAGATCGGGTGTGGCCGACCTAACGCGCGCCGCGCACCCATGGCAGCGCAAGGCCGCCGCCCAGCGCCATGGACCTGGAGTGCTCGGAGACGATATCCACCTGGTAGGGGGGATGGCGCCCCAGGGACTCATCGAACCAGCCCAGCGCGCCGAAGCAGTTCAGGATGCCATTGAGACCGGCGAGCGTGCCGGCCATGACCTCTGGTGTGGCAACCAGGCTCACATGTCTTATCGGGTACGCAGGTTTCATCCCGGAAATCTGGCATATACGAACCGATTTTGCCATTTTTCGGTCTTATCGATGCCGCTTGGCTGCGCAATCCTTGTCAGTGCAATGAATCCAGAAGGAGGATGGGAGAAGGAGGATGGGGATACCCAATTGTTTTAGTGGGCTCGTGGGTGTACACCAACATCTCGTTCGCAGTCCGGACGCAACCGCAACCGGGAGTCCCGGAAGCAGACTCCAGCCGGCTGAATCGCATGGGGTACAGGCTCACCTACAAGGCCGAAGAGGACATCATCGATATTTTTCGGGCCGGCGTGGGGCAGTTCGGTCTCTATCAGGCCGAGCGGTACCATGAGCAGCTGGAACGGTGTTTCCGCTTCCTTGCCGACAACCCCCTGGCCGCGCACGCACGCTTCGAGATCGTCCGGCCGATTCGCATCCAGTCCATCGGATTCCATTTGATCGTCTATCGAGTCGACGATGGCGACGTTTTCATTATCCGCGTTCGTCACAGACACCACGATCTGCCGGCCTATAAGGCCGAGCGCGACCGTGTCAGACAGCAGGCCCTGGATGCACTGACCGAGCAGGCGCAGGATCTGAATATGGGGTACTGACGTAGGCTTCGGGGGTGTCTTCGATGCGTGCGTCCTCTATCCGGTCACAAAGGACCAGTTGACCTGACGGGAGAGGAGCGCACCGACAGGCAGCAGGCTGTCGAACAGTTCATCCAGCGCCATAGCGTGCCGACGCCCGAGAGGCCCTGGCTTCAGCGCCAGAGTGAGAATGGCTGGCCGACCCCCGATGGCGCTGTGGTCGAGGGCACGGCGGTGGACATGGGAGTGGTGGGCGGGAGCGCATGGCCGATTGAGCCGCTGGTACTCCGCGCAGCGCGCATTGCGGGCGTTGGCTCATAGGGGCTGGTCGGCGGTTTGAACGTCGACAAGCGCTAATCTCGGTGATCCGCCCAGGGGCCACCTGAGCAAGCGCAACAGGTTCTGATGCCTCTTGCGGAGCAAGTAGGCGCCGGTGTCGATATAGTAACGGTTGCCTAGACGCCACGGCTTGAAGCCCTTTGCGATGCTGATGGTATGCCCATGGATCACATGGCCGATATCCGGCAGCCGAGCGGAGGCGTCATTGACCGAAGCACGCCGCGCACCCCGAAGTGAGACGAAGCTTCGCCCCCAAATTAACGGCTTTACCCAGTCAAGGCCGTCGTCATGTGTGCAGCGTTCTTCAATCCATTGCACCAGTTCCCCCCACCTCAGAAATGCCGGCGGAACCTCGGCGTGCACAATGCCCACCGCTCCCGTTTTGGTCTCGATCTCCATCACTACTGGCATACCCGAGACGAGCTGTACCAGTCTTCGCTTCTCCTCGCCATCCAGCTTCTGTAACCACGGTTCGGGGAGGAGGCGCATCTGCATATAGCCATCTAATGATACCGGCCCGGCCGGTCCCATGCAGTTAATGGCCGCCGCGAAATCATGATTGCCGAGGACAGAATGGAACCATGGCTCTTCGAGCAGCCGCAGACTGCCCATACTGTCCGGGCCACGATCCACGAGGTCACCGACGCAGATCAGCCGGTCAACCTCGGGATCGAAATCAATGCGCTCGAGCTCCTTTTCCAGGAGAGGGCGCATGCCATGCAGGTCGCCTACGGCGATATCGCGGCCGGCTGTATTGCGCCCAAGGCGGACAATGCCGGGCCATGCATCCATGGGGAGACCTCGCGTTGCCAAACAGGAGAGGTAAATCGGAGAAGTAAAAAGGCCAGTAGAATCAGAGGCGTTCAACACGATCAATGGCTTATTGCGCAGCGTGCGCCACGAATCGCCTGCGATTGAGACGTTTTAATTCGCCGCTGTGACAGAAGTGTGGTGTGGGTTACCCGGACTCGCCACGCCTGTTGTGATCCAAATGTGAACATGAACTCCTCAGGGTTATGGGACCGAGCGCGGAAAGCGATCACAATGGGCGCGATGGCTTTGTGTGCAGACGTGCCGGGCACTCGCGACCGCCCTCGGGCTCTATCATCACCGGCGACACCACCAGGGTTAAGTGAACGGGGCCGACTGACCTCGGAGCCGTCCTATCTCTTAAGTTACGGCAGCCATGCTACGAACGTACTGCTCCTGCGCGCGCGTCTCCACCGCGCCCGGCCGCGTATAGCGCACACGCGCCAAGGACTCCTCGGGCGTAAGACCGCGCTCGATGAGCAGCCGACACGCGACGAGGCCCGTGCGCCCGAGGCCGCCCAGGCAATGGAGGACAATCCGCTGGTCGTCGTCAAGACGCCGGTGTAGGCGGCTGCGTACTTCCGTCCACTGTGACTCCCATTCCGCGTCGGGGATGCTGCAGTCGGCAATAGGCAAATGGAACCAGCCGTCCTGTCCGAACCACTGCTGTGCGCGGGCGCCCAAATCCTGCACCCGGTAGTCAATGAGTTCGTGCAATTCCATCAGCGTGACCAGGCAGTCCGCGCCCCAGTCGGCCAGCGTCTCCAGGTCAAGTGCAAGGTCGCGCGCCCAGGGATGGCGATTACCCGGCCCGATTTTTCCCGGGCAAAGCGTCATGCCCAAAACGCCGCCACCCGGTGCGTCCACCGCGGCGATGCGCAGCGGGGAGGAGTGGCTGTTGGCAACCCCGCGATGCAATCCTCCGTGGTTCTCCATGCGCTACCTCCCCTCCTGGGCCCGTGCTGAGTTGCGAGATGCGGCTCGATGCTCCTACGCGAGCCGGTCAGACACGAGCGTCCAATATCGCTCAATCAGTTCACGCTGCTCTGGCAGCAGACGACTGTTCACGGCGTTGACCACATGGTTCGGCATACCGAACCGCGCTTCTGCAATGCCGCCGGTGATGCACGCAAGTGTATCGGTATCCGCGTCCAGACTGATGCAAATCGACATCGCGTCGTCGAAGCTCTCCGCATTGCAGGCAATTCGGATTGCCGGTGGCACGGTGCCCTGACACGTCTCGTTGTAGCGGGAGGTCCGTTGAATCACGGGCACGGGTTCGTCCAAGGGGTAGCCGTGGTGTGCGCGGATTGCCGCCAGAATCGCCGAAGCTGACACTCCCTGGCGGGCGAGGAACGCTGCGTGGACGGTCGCTTGGGCACCACGGATTCCCTCCGGATGATCGTGGGTGACTTCCGCGGAGCGTTTGGCCTCAAGGAGCGCTTCATCCAGGTCACGTGCCCAGAAGGCGATGGGGCTCACCCGCATGGCTGAACCATTACCGAAACTGTTGTAAGGGCCCATGGACGGATCCTTACCCCACTCGATGAACCGCATCCCCCAGGACTGCGCGCGGTTCGCCTGATACGCCTCGCGGTAAGCGGTGGCGTAATCGACGCCATCCACCAGGCAGCGGGCTGTGGCCAGGGTGAGAATGGTGTCGTCGGTGAAATGGCTGCGTGGCTGGAATAGCGGTGTTTCCGGCGTGGCGGGCGGGCCGAACTCGTGGACGGACCCGATGATGTCACCGGCAATTGCTCCGAGCATGCTGATCTCCGGGCGGATAGTTCGCAGTCCAGGCTAATGGTGTGCCGCGACAGCGGTGTCGTTATCGATCGCATACGTTCCGGTCCAGCCTGGACGCTTCCAGGTGCTTGGCCGCGATTTCATCGCCCAGGTCGTCGGGCTGGACGACTTCAACCCTTGGTCCGAGCCCGAGCAGCCACCGGCGAAGTTCCAGTGTATCCGCGACCGCAGCGCGCACGATCGACTGGTTCTCATCTTTGCCTGTCGGAAGTAGGCAGCAAGGGCGTTCAATGTGGCCAGCGTCACTGGACGCGGCAATCCTGCACGTCGTGGACGTTGAAGGCCCTGTCCCCTTCCAGGTTCTCGCCGACCGCTTGCTTACCGCCGCCGATGTCGGACGGTTGGGTTTCCGCATCCGGGCGCGCATCGAGGGTCAGCTGGATCAACTACACGACGCAGGTGATCTGGTCCGGTGTGTTGACTTTTTTTGGGCGATCGGCCCACTTCCTGGTGCCTCGTTTGCGGGACTGGGCGTGCGCGCCAGAGAGGACCCGGCAACTCGATCATGTCCATGACGCGGAACTCATGCTGTGCCTGTTCCACGCCACCAGAAGAGGGAGGTGGCGGTCCATCCCATTACGATATGCTTCAAGCGCCGCTGCAGGCATTGATGGACGAGCACATGATCCACCAGAGGGGCGATAAACTCTTCTCGGGGCGAGAGGAGTTTCTGCGTCGGTGACGGTGACTTAGTTCGACCCTCACCGGACACTCGACCATCACCGGGCGTCGGTCCGCTTTCGGAAACTGCCCACGACACCCGGGGAAGTCCAAAGCCTTGATGGATGTGTCCGTGCAAACGGGTTAGGACCCGTTTCTGGTTACTGTCCCCGGAATTCGGTAGCTACAGTTCCCGAAGCGCTTACTGCTGTAATGCCTTTTCGTACAGTCCCGGGAACCGACCTTCCGGGTCGCACTCGCGCTTGAGTGACTGGTAGGTATCGCGGTCATACTCCGACCAGAAGGTCGCCTCGTCATAAGTGCTGCGCGAGTAAAGGCTTTTCTTGCCG
>NZ_SKOG01000051.1 GCF_007120195.1 Aquisalimonas sp. | reverse complement strand
TACCGGCTGGCCGCGGAAGGCCATTCGGTATTGATTCTGGACTCCGGTCCCCGGCTTTCCTACCCGGATATGGATCGCTACGAGCGCATGCTGCGCGGTGGCAATCCCTGGCCCTGGGAACAGCCGGATCGCGACCTGTACGAGGATCAAGCGAATCCCTCCATCAATCTCAATCATGAGCGGATCAAGGCGGTCGGGGGCACCACGCTGCATTGGAACGCCAATGCCCAGCGACTCCAGCCGGGGGATTTCAAAATGAAGTCCGGGTTCGGCGTGAGTGAAGACTGGCCGATGAGTTATGACGACATCGAGCCCTGGTACGTCGAGGCCGAACGCGAAATGGGTGTCTCCGGAGGAGACGCCCCCGGCCATCCGCCGCGTAGCGCGCCGTTTCCATTACCGGCCTTCGAGATGAGTTATGCCGAGCGCGAGCTGGTCGTCCCGGCGTTCGAGGCCATGGATCTTCCCATCGGTGCCAACACCTCGGCCATTAACTCGAACCCCCATGACAACCGCCCCGGCTGTGCGGTGTTTTCAACCTGCATGCCCATGTGCCCGATCAACGCCAGGTACACCGCCCTGCACCACATCAACAAGGCCGAGGAGACGGGCCGGGTGGAAGTGCGGGCGAACTGTCATGTACGTCGCATCCGCCTGGAGGGCAAGCGCAAGGTGCGTGTCGTCCAGTACGTCGACGAAGCAGGCCGCAGCCGCGAGGCGCACGCCAGGCACTTCGTGCTCGCCGGCGGCGGGGTGGAGATCCCGCGGCTGCTGCTGCTCTCCGCCGGTGGCGAGGCGGGTGACGACGGGCTCGCCAATTCCTCGGGACTGGTGGGCCGCAACTACACGTCCCATCCGCGAATCATCTTGACGGGGACCCTGCCGGAGAACTTCGGTCCACACCGCAACGGCTATTCCACCAGCAACTGCTGGGCGCTGTATCAGCACGATCGGCTGCCGGAGATCGGCAACGTCATGCTCTCGCCGGCGCCGAATGCCAGCCCGGACCCGGCAGACATCGCGATGGCGTCCGACGCCTGGGGCACGGACCTGCTCGAGGCAATCAAGCGCAAGTACGGGCGTGACCTGGATATCCACGTGAAGGGAGACATGCTGCCCAAGCCCGAGAACCGCGTGCGCCTTAGCACCACCACCAGGGACGTCTACGGTGACCCGGTGCCGGTCATCGAGATGCGCCTGAGTGACTTCGACCGCCGCGCGCTGGATCATGGCGCTGAACGGGCGAAGCAGGTGTTCGAGCACCTGCGCGCCACCGACATCTCCGGATCGGGGCACGGGATTGTGCGCAACCATCTGATGGGCACGACGTCAATGGGGGACTCACCCCAAAGCAGCGTGTGTGACCAATGGGGCCGGTGCCACGACCTGGATAACCTGTATATCGTCAGCAGTAGCCTGTTCCCCAGCCCCGGATGCTCGAGCCCGACGCTCACCATCGGTGCGCTTGCCCTACGGACCGCCGATTACTTGACACGACAGGTGCTGTGACGGCGCTCCGCGACGCCGCACGGCATGCACAGCCATCACCTTGGCGGGATGACTACCCTGCTTTCGAGTAGGACTGACTGTCCTGGCTGTCCACCGGGCTCAGGTAGCCTTCGCTCCGGTACCACTGCGCAGTCCGCTTAAGCCCCTCACTCAGGCCTACCCTGGGAACATAGCCCAGATCGCGCTTGGCTTTGGAGATATCGAACGCACGGTTTTGCCGGAACCAATCCACGCGTCGCGGGAAAATTGGCGGCGTCAGGCCGAACGGCCGGCAGACCTTTTCGCAAACGTGGCCCGCGGCGACCAATGGCCAGACCGGGTAATGCGGGATGCGCACATCCACGCCCAGCGACTTGCCCACCTCACGCACCAGCCTCTCGATCTCCACGTATTCCTCATCGGCAATCAGGTAGGCTTCGCCATCGCCCTTCCCGTCTTCCATGGCCAGCATCAGCGCATCGACCAGATTGTCGATGTAGAGGGGATGGTAGTAGGTCTTGCCGTCGCCGAACATCGGGAAGGTCCCGGTGGCCACGCGTTTGTAGATCATGAAGAAACGCTCCGGATCCCCCGGCCCGTATATCGCGGCTGGACGCAGGATGACGGTCTTCAGCCCCTTGCGGAAGTACTCGTTGACGATGGGCTCGGCTTCGTACTTGGTCTTCTGATAGTAGTCAGCGGGCTGAATGGGCGCATCCTCGGCCGCCGGTGGATCGTCCACATTGCCGTGGACACCACAAGTGCTGCAGTAGATGAAGCGGCGAACCCCGGAGGCGTGAGCTGCCTCTAGCACGTTGCGTGTGCCCTGGACGTTGACCTCGTCGTAGAACGACTCCGGCACGTTCATTTCCCGAAAGGCGGCCGCGAGATGAAACACGATCTCCGCGCCGTCCATGCAACGGGCGACGACATCCCGGTCGGTGACCGAACCAATTACCACCTCAGCCCCCAGGCGTCGCAGCTCCTCTGTCTTCAGTCCCTCTTTGTAATCCAGAGCGGTTACCGCGTGTCCTTCCGAGACGAGCCGTTCAACCAGCGCCGTTCCGGTAAAACCGGTCCCGCCAGTCACGAGAATCTTCATCATGTCGCTCCTTGGTTGCTGACTTGTTGGACCCCAC
>NZ_SKOG01000182.1 GCF_007120195.1 Aquisalimonas sp. | reverse complement strand
TGCGCGCCTACGGCGCGGTTTGTTTGAGGGTGCATTACGCTGGCGCTAATGGCACCCTACGCACTTCGATCGGCGCCGGTGCCACGGCAGGACTCCCACACATAGCCACTGCAGTAGTGACGGCCCGGGAGCCAGGGCCAACGGAAGATCGGCAAAATTGGAACTGCTCGGAATAATGCTAAATCCGAGAGTGCAAGTCTGCACAACATCTAGCGAGGGGATGTCTAAGCACGAAGCGCAAGCCGAACTGCTTACCATGAGCTTACGTATTCACGCCTTCCTTGGCTTCGTATCCCTTTAGGCACCTGATTTTAAATGGCTGGGGGACCAGGATTCGAACCTGGGTTGACGGAGTCAGAGTCCGTAGTCCTACCGCTAGACGATCCCCCAATAAACCGGGATGCGTATCAGCGCTTGCTGTACTGCGTGGCGCGACGCGCCTTGTGGAGGCCAACCTTCTTGCGCTCCACCATGCGGCTGTCCCGCGTGACGAAACCGGCTTTGCGCAGAACGCCGCGCAGGTCCTCGTCGTAATCCATCAGTGCGCGGGTCAGGCCGTGGCGCACGGCACCGGCCTGTCCGCTACCGCCGCCGCCGGTGACGGTGACATTCACGTCAAATTTATCCAGAGCGTCCACCAGCTCCAGCGGCTGGCGCACGACCATTTGCGCGGTCTCACGACCGAAGTAGTCTTCAAGTGTACGACCATTTACCCGAATCTCGCCGTTACCGCGGCGCAGGAACACCCGTGCCCTTGAGGTCTTGCGGCGACCGGTTCCGTAATACTGCTCTACTGCCATTGGCGTTCCCGTCCGATCGTTGAGTCCGCGCGCTTAAAGCGCTAGCGGCTTGGGCTGCTGCGCGCTGTGCCGGTGCTCCGGACCCGCGTACACTTTCAGCTTCTTGGCCATCGCCCGGCCCAGGCGGTTGCGCGGGAGCATGCCCTTGACGGCATATTCCACTATCGACTCCGGCTTTGTTGCCTGCTGCTTGGCAAAAGTCGTAGCGCGTACGCTGCCCGGATACCCGGAATGCCGGTAATACATCTTGTCCGTGCTCTTATTGCCGGTTACGCGAACCTTCCCAGCATTGATCACGACAATGTAATCGCCCGTGTCGACGTGCGGCGTATATTCCGGCTTATGCTTGCCACGCAGGCGCCGTGCCACTTCCGTGGCGAGGCGGCCCAGGGTCTTGCCGTCGGCATCCACGACGAACCAGTCGCGTTCAACGTCAGCCGCTTTCGCGCTAAAGGTCTTCATGCACACCCACTCCAAGCGCCGTCGTCAAATTCAAGAAGGGCGCAGATAGTAACCAAATCCCCCGAAGGGTTCAAGCCGGCAATCCACCGCCCACGCCTGCGGCGTGCCCGGCTGCTCTCGGCTGCCCCTATTCGGGATCAAGGAGCAACCTGTCCACCGCCTCACCGGCAACCAGGTGCCGATCAACGATCTCGTCAAGATCCTCGCCATCGACGTACGTGTACCAAACGGCCTCGGGGTAGACCACAACCACCGGCCCCTCGCCGCAGCGGCCCAGGCAGCCCGAGCTGCTCACCCGCACGCCACCCGGGCCTTTCATGCCCAGGACCTTCACCCGATCCTTGAGGTGCGCCCGCGCCTCGGCGGCGCCGCCGTTGGCACAGCAATCCGCGCCGTCCTCGCGGCTGTTGGTACACACGAACACGTGGCGCTTATAATACCCCATACGCACTCCTGCCTTGCGTGCATGCTGCGACGCCGCACCGCCGACGCGGGCACCGGTGCCCGCTTCAAGCACATGCGGCACGATACCCTAACGGAACTCAAGGCCCAGTGAGACTTCCTGACCCGGCTGCAAGTTCCTCCCGTAGAAGATCTCAGCCATCTCGCGCCGCAACTGCCGGCGGATTTGCTGCTTATCCTCCTCGGAGAAGTCGGCGGCCGACTCGCCGAACAGGTAATTGGAGAGCTTCGGCTCTTTCAGCAGCATCTTGGTGTGGAACATGTGCTCTTGGTAGACGTTGACGTCAATCAGGTGGTAGTGGCTCTTCGTGTCGTCCGAGAGGTAGTTCTGGATCGAGTTGATCTCGTGGTCGATGAAGTGCTTGCGGCCTTCCACATCGCGGGTAAAACCGCGCACCCGGTAATCCATCGTGACGATATCGGAATCGAAGGAATGGATCAGGAAATTCAACGCCTTCAGAGGCGAAATGACACCGCAGGTCGCCACGTCGATGTCCGCCCGGAACGTGCTGATACCATGATCCGGATGGGTCTCCGGGTACGTGTGCACGGTGATGTGGCTCTTGTCGAGGTGCGCGAGGACCGTGTCCGGGAGCGGTCCGGGAGCGGCGCTCCCGATCTCGGCACCCTCGACCTCCTCCTCCTCCGAGATGAGGAGCGTCACGCTGGCCCCCTGGGGCTCGTAATCCTGGCGCGCAATATTGAGGATACTCGCGCCGATGATGTTGGCGACCTGCGTGAGGATCTGGGTCAGCCGTTCGGCGTTGTACACCTCGTCGATGTATTCGATGTAACGCTGGCGCTGCCGCGCATCGCGCGCATAGCAGATATCGTAGATATTGAAACTCAACGATTTCGTCAGATTATTGAAGCCGTGAAGCCTCAGCGTCTCAGACTGGACCAAGAGCCCGTCCTCCCAAGCATGGTCGAGAGGCATCCCGCGGGACGTCTTTCTGGATTTCCGGGCGGCACCGGCTTGGCCGTCACCACCTGCGTCATTGCCCTGTCAAATCGTCCACGACCTCGTAGTCGTGGGTGAGTTCCGCTGCCTGCGCCAGCATGATCGACGCCGAGCAGTATTTCTCGGCGGACAGCTCCACTGCCCGGCGCACGGCAGCGCTCCTAAGCCCTTTGCCGCTGACGCGGTAGTGCAGATGAATCGTCGTGAACACCTTGGGCGGCGTGGGCGAGCGCTCGGCCTCGATATCGACAACACAATCACTGATGGAGTGGCGGCCACGCTGTAGGATATGGACGACATCGAATGCCGTACACCCCCCTAAGCCAAGCAGGAGCATTTCCATCGGGCGGACCCCGGTGTCCCGCCCGCCGAATTCGGGAGGCCCGTCCATGCGAACCACATGACCGCTGTCGGCGGTGCCTTCGAACGCCGCGTCACCGAACCATTTCACCGTTGCCCGCATGACCTGCTCTCCGGTTACGACGCTCGGCGCGCGTAGACGCGGCATTATAGCCACATGACCGGAGTGGGTAAAACGTGACCACGCGAAGCATTCGCAATGCGACATGGTCCGTTAAACTCGGCTACCATAGGGATGAGCGTATTGATCCGAACCAACGGGGTGCCCCCAGGGCGGATCGGGACCAAAACACACGCAGGTGCACGCATGATTGTTGCCGAACCGAAGAGAAGAACAAACTGGTCCATCGACAATCTGCTGCGGCATTGCCATCGACGTCGCTACCCGACCAAGACCGGCATAATCTACGCCGGTGACCAGCCCGATGCGCTGTACTACATCACTGAGGGCTCTGTGAGCGTCGTCATCGAGGATGAGAATGGGCACGAGATCGTTCTCGCCTATCTCAATGCCGGCGATTTTTTCGGTGAACTGGGGCTATTCGGCCAGGAGACCACCCGTAGCGCCTGGGTGCGTACCCGCACACCCTGCGAGGTGGCCGAGATCAGCTACTCACGCTTCCACCAGGTGGCCGCGGAAGACCCGGAGATCGTGTTCTTTCTCGCGGGACAGATGGCTGAACGTCTGCGCAGGACGAGCCGCAAGGTGGGGGATCTGGCCTTCCTGGACGTCACCGGTCGCGTCGCCCGCACCCTGCTCGATCTCTGCCGGGAACCCGACGCCATGACCCACCCGGACGGCATGCAGATCCGCATCACCCGCCAGGAGCTCGGCCGGATCGTCGGCTGTTCGCGGGAAATGGTGGGTCGGGTGCTTAAGGACCTGGAGGAACGAGAACTGGTCTCGGTGTCTGGCAAAACCATGGTGGTGTTCAACACCCGCTGACATTCGGCAGCGCGTAATTCGGCGGCACGTATGGGTGCCCATGGACAGGCAGGGTCAGCGGAACAGGGACCTCAGCCGCTCGCCAGGGTCGCTGGCGCGCATGCATGCCTCGCCGATGAGGAAGCCCGGGACACCTCTGTCCATCATGAACTCCACTTCTTCCCGCGTGCTGAAACCGCTTTCAGTGACCAGGAAAGTGCCGCCGGGAACCCGATCGAGTAACCGCACCGTGGTCTGCATGTCCGTCTCGAAGGTATGCAGATCGCGATTGTTGATGCCTAGGAGCTCCGGCTGCAGCCCCAAGGCGCGATCCAGCTCGCGCTCATCATGCACCTCGATCAGCACATCCATGCCCAGACTCCGGGCGAGCCGGTAGAGCTGCTCCAGGCTCTGGTCACTGAGCACGGCGACGATCAGCAGGATGCAGTCCGCGCCGATGACCCGGGACTCCCACACCTGGAAGGAATCGATGATGAAATCCTTGCGCAGCACCGGCAGGTCGCACACACCCCGGGCGGCCCGCAGGTCGAGGTCATGCCCCTGGAAGAAATCCCGGTCTGTGAGCACGGACAAACAGGTGGCCCCGCCCCGAGCGTAGCTCAGCGCCAGCTCCTCGGGGTCGAAGTCCTGCCGGATCAGGCCCTTGCTCGGCGACGCCTTCTTGATCTCCGCGATGACCCCCGGACGACCTGCGGCGGCCTCATCCCGCAGGGCCTGCAAAAACCCCCGGGGCGGCGCCACCACGCCCGCCTCGTGCCGCAGGCTCTGTTCATCCAGGGCCTGGCTGTTATAGGAGACTTCCGCGGCCTTTCGTTCCAGGATCCGCTTCAGTATATCCGGTGTCTCACCCATGGCATGCACGCCCAATAACTCAACCCAGACGCCGTGTGAACGTCACGAACTCGTTCAGCTTCGCGGCGGCCGCGCCGCTCGACAGGACCGCCTGCGCCTGCTCCACCCCCGCTTCCAGGGTTTCGGCAAGTTCGGCCGCATAAATCGCGGCACCGGCATTGAGCGCGATGATATCCGCCGCGGGGCCCGGCTTGCCGGCAAACGCATTGCCGATCATGGACAGACTCTCCTCGGCACTGCCCACCCGCACGGCATCAAGCGGGGCCCGCTTCAGCCCGAACTCCTCGGGGCTGATCGTGTATTCGATCACCGCGTCCCCGTTCGCTTCGGCAATGAATGTGGGTGCGCCAATACTGATTTCGTCCAGGCCATCCTCGGCATTCACCACCAACACCCGCTCGCTGCCGAGCTGCAGGAGCACATCGGCAAGCGGCCGCATCCAAACGCGCGAATAGACGCCAAGCAGCTGGTGCGGGGCTCCGGCGGGGTTGGTGAGCGGGCCGAGCACGTTGAACAGGGTGCGCACGCCCATCTCGCGCCGCGGGCCCACTGCATGCTTCATGGCGGCATGGTGCGCCGGGGCGAACAGAAAACCGACACCGACTGTCTCAATGCACTGCCCGATCTGCTCCGGCGTGAGCTCCAGGTTGGCACCGGCCGTCTCCAGCAGATCGGCACTGCCTGAGGCACTGGATACGGAGCGGTTGCCGTGCTTGGCGACGCGTCCACCCGCGGCGGCAACCACGAAAGCGGTGGCGGTGGACACATTGAACGTGCCCGAGGCATCACCGCCGGTCCCGCAGGTATCCACGAGGTGGTCCGTATCGACATCCACATGCGTGGCCAGGCCCCGCATGACAGCGGCGGCGGCGGCGATTTCGTCCACGGTCTCGCCCTTCATGCGCAAGCCGACGAGAAAACCGCCGACCTGCGCCGGTGTGGCTTCGCCGGTCATGATCAGCCGCATCACGTCCGTCATCTCGGCTTGGCTCAGGTGGCGGTGCTCGGTGACGGCCCGAATGGCCTCTTTCATGTCCATGTGCGGCGCTCCTTCGGTTCAGGCGGCCTTGCCAGTGGGTGATGAACGCTCGAGAAAATTGCGTAGCAGCGCTTTCCCGTCCGCCGTGAGGATGGACTCGGGGTGGAACTGCACGCCTTCCACATCCAGCGAGCGGTGGCGCAGGCCCATGATCTCCTCCACCGTACCGTCATCAAACTGCGTCCAGGCGGTGACCTCCAGGCAATCAGGCACCCGGTGCTTGTCCACCACCAGCGAGTGGTAACGGGTGGCGGTCATCGGATTCGGCAGCCCAGCGAACACCCCAATATCCCGGTGATGCACTTCGGAGGTCTTGCCATGCATTACCTGCCCGGCGTGCACCACGTGACCACCGAACGCCTGACCGATGGCCTGATGCCCCAGGCAAACGCCGAGAATGGGAATGCGCCCGGCAAACCGTTCCACCACGGCCAGCGAGATGCCCGCCTGGTCCGGCGCACAGGGCCCTGGCGAAATCACGATCTGCTCGGGCTGCAGCGCCTCGATGGCGTCCAGGTCCAGCGCATCGTTGCGTTCAACCCGGACCTCGGCGCCAAGCTCACCCAGGTACTGCACGAGGTTATAGGTGAAGGAATCGTAGTTGTCGATCATCAGCAGCATGACCGCATCCTCACTCGTCGAGTCCGCGCTCGGCCATGGCCACCGCGCGGATGAGTGCACGCCCCTTGTTCAGGGTCTCTTCCCATTCGGCGCTCGGCACTGAATCCGCCACTACTCCGGCCCCGGCCTGGACGTGCACCTGCCCGTCCTTCACCAACGCCGTGCGAATCGCGATCGCCGTATCCATATTACCGGACCAGGACCAGTAGCCCACAGCACCCGAATAGATCCCGCGGCGGGACGGCTCCACCTCGTCGATGATTTCCATGGCACGGATCTTCGGCGCACCGCTCAGTGTGCCCGCCGGGAAGGTGGCCCGCAGAACGTCCATCGGGCTCAACCCCGCTCGCAAGCGGCCGGTGACATTCGAGACAATATGCATGACATGGGAGTATCGCTCGATGGTCATCTGGTCGGTCACTTCCACGGTACCGGTCTCGGCGATCCGCCCGACGTCGTTGCGCCCAAGGTCGATGAGCATCAGATGCTCTGCGCGCTCCTTGGGATCGTCCAGGAGCTCGCGCTCCAGCGCCTTGTCCTCGGCTTCGGTGGCCCCGCGCTTGCGCGTGCCCGCCAGGGGCCGGAGGGTCACTTCGCCGTCCTCCACGCGCACCAGAATCTCCGGTGAGGAACCGGCCACATACATGTCGCCCAGGTTCAGGAAGAACATGTACGGGGATGGGTTGGTGCAGCGCAGGGCGCGGTAGAGATCCAGCGGCGCCGCCTTGTAGGCGGTGCTCATGCGCTGCGAGGGCACCACCTGCATGGCATCGCCGTCGATAATGTACTGCTTGATCCGCCGCACCGCCGCCTCGAAGCCTTCCTGGGACATATCCGAGCGGAAGTCGGCGTCGCTGACCTCCCGGCGCTGATGCTCCGGCCGATAATCCGTGGAGGCGGCACGCATCGTGCGCGACAGCGTCTCGAGCCGGCGCTGCGCGGCGTCCCAGGCAGCGGGGTCGGCGGCATCGGCGTGGACCACCAGATAGAGCCGCCCGGCCAGATTGTCGAACACCAACACCTCGTCCGCCACCAGCAGCATGATGTCCGGGACGTCCAGCGTATCCGGGTTATGACACTGTGCGAGTCGTGGCTCGATATAGCGGATGGTGTCGTAGCCGAAGTATCCCACCAGCCCGCCGGTGAATCGTGGCAGCTGCGGGAACCCGGGTGGCAGGGGCACGGCATGGCGCCCGTGGAACGCCTCGAGCCAGGCCAGGGGGTCCTCGGGCCGTGCCTCCTCCACCAGCTCACCGTCGCGCTCAACGGTCACGTGGCCCTGGCGCACGCGCAGGACCGTGCGGCAGGGGAGGCCGATAATCGAGTAACGCCCCCACTTCTCGCCACCTTGTACGGATTCGAGCAGAAACGAATACGGCCCGTCGGCGAGTTTGAGATAGGTGCTAAGCGGGGTGTCCAGGTCCGCGAGAACTTCGCGGATCACCGGAATGCGGTTATACCCCCGATCGACCAGTTCCTGAAATCGTTCCTTGTTCATGCGGGCTCACCATCGGCAGAAATGAGGTGGACACAGCGACGCGATTGCGCAGCTCAGCCACGCCATCGGATCGCATGCACGCTCGTGACCTGTGCCAATGGTGCAACCGTCATGATCCCGTTCCTTCCGCATCGCCTCGCAGGAGGGCATGGAGTTCCTCGATGCTGCCAACGACCACATCCGGCGCCATGGCGGAGACGTCCTCGCCCCGGCTGTACCCGTAAGGCACACAGACAACGCCGGTGCCCGCATTCCTGCCGGCATCCACGTCGGCACGCGAATCGCCGACCATTAGTGTGGCCTCAGCGGACACATTCAGCGCGGACATGGCATAGTGCAACGGCGCCGCGTCGGGCTTGCGCACTGCCAGGGTATCACCCCCGACCACCACCGGCAGCACATCGGCCAGCCCCAGATCGACGAGCAGCCGGCGCGCCAGGTCCTCGGGTTTGTTGGTGACGCAGGCGAGACCATACCCGTCCCCCTGCAGCCGGTCCAGCCCACTACGGGTCCCCGGATACAGGCGGCTGTGGACACTCAGCTGTTCACCGTAGAAGCGGAGAAACAGCTCCAGGGCGCGCTCGGTATCGGCCTCCGGGGGCTCACCGTGCTCTTGCCGGGTGAGGGCGCGCATCACCAGGCGTCGCGCCCCATTGCCCACCCACTGGCGCACGCAGGCTTCGCCCGCGGCCGGCCGCCCCATCGCCTGTAGCATCCTGTCAGCGGCCACGGCCATGTCAGGGGCGCTGTCCACCAGCGTCCCGTCGAGGTCGAACAGCAGGGCGCGGATGCCGCGCATCATGCCCGGGCCTTCGCAATTTCCCGCCGCATGGCGTCAACCACTGTGCCGTAAGCGGCCTGGCGGAAAATGGCCGACCCCGCAACGAAGGTATCCGCCCCGGCTGCTGCCACGGCGCGGATATTCTCCGCGTTAATGCCGCCATCGACCTCCAGCCGGATCTCGCGGCCGCTGGCATCAATCAGGGCGCGCGCCTCCCGGAGCTTGTCAAGGGTGGCTGGAATGAACGATTGCCCACCGAAGCCGGGATTGACCGACATCAGCAGTATCATATCGACCTCGTCCATGACGTAGCGCAGATAATCCAGCGGCGTGGCCGGGTTGAACGCAAGCCCCGCGCGGCAGCCCTGATCCCGTACAAGCGCCAGGCTGCGGTGGACATGCTCGCTCGCCTCGGGGTGGAAGGTAATCCAGTCCGCGCCGGCGAGAGCGAAGTCGGCGATAAGGCGGTCCACTGGCTTAGCCATGAGGTGGACGTCGATCTCGGCGCTCACCCCGTGGTTGCGCAATGCCTGGCAGACCATCGGCCCGATGGTCAGGTTGGGCACGTAATGGTTGTCCATCACATCGAAGTGGACCATGTCCGCGCCGGCGGCGAGCACGGTGTCCACTTCCTCGCCCAGCTTGGCGAAGTCCGCCGCCAAAATGGACGGTGCAATACGGTCATCTGTCATTGTAAGGCTCCCGCCAGACCCGCTGGCGCCCTCCCCACGCGCATGACGCACGTCACGCCCACCCACTGAACCGAGACCGAGACTCTACCCAATGGCGCATCCGCGGGCCAGTGGGCGATTCCGGGCGCGCCCGGCGGCTGATACACTGCGGGCCGCCAATTTGCCAACCCGCGGGGGGAATACCGGCGTGAACAGTCTCGCAAACCTGCTCCACGTTCTGTTCGCAGTCATCTGGGTGGGCGGCATGTTTTTTGCCTACGTCATCCTGCGACCGGTCGCGGCCAGCACCCTGGAGGCACCGGAGCGACTCATGCTTTGGCGGCGCGTCCTCGCCAAGTTCTTCGTCTGGGTGTGGAAATCCGTGGTCATCGTGCTGCTCACTGGATACTGGCTCGGCTTTGGCCTTTTCAGCACTATGGGCGACTGGCCCACCCATGTGCACGTCATGCATGGGCTCGGGCTGATCATGGCGGGGGTGTTCCTGGCGGTGTACTTCGCGCCCTTTCGCCATCTCCGGGAGGCGGTGGACACGCAGGACTGGACGCGCGCCGGCTCAGCGCTCGCCACCGTCCGCAAATTGGTCGCCGTGAACCTGGTGCTCGGCATTATCGTGGTCGTCGTTGCCAGCGGCGGGCGCCTCGGCATGCTGGGCTAGTGTCCTTTTGGCATTCGTGCGCCTGTGGCGCGGTGTGTTTTACGGCGGGTTA
>NZ_SKOG01000239.1 GCF_007120195.1 Aquisalimonas sp. | reverse complement strand
CTGGGCACCGAAGCCGACGCGCTACTCAACCACCGCTGCGAAGGGATTCCGCGGGAGCAGCTGCATCTCCCCGGCGCCGACTACGTTGAACGGGTGGTCATGGACAAGGATCGCAAGCCCGGTACGCTGCGCAGCCTGCAGACGCTGTTCGATCACGGCCGCCTCGGGGGCACCGGGTATCTGTCTATCCTGCCGGTGGACCAGGGTGTAGAACACTCCGCCGGGGCGTCTTTCGGCCCGAACCCCGCGTGTTTTGACCCCGAGAACATCATTCGCCTGGCGATGGAAGGCGAATGCAATGCAGTGGCGTCAACGCTTGGTGTACTGGGCTCGGTCGCACGGCGCTATGCGCACCGCATTCCCTTTATTGTGAAGATCAATCACAACGAGCTGCTCACCTATCCGGAAATCTACGATCAGACGCTGTTCGCCAATGTGCAGCAGGCATTCGACATGGGTGGTGTGGCCGTGGGTGCCACTGTGTACTTCGGTTCCGAGGAATCGCGCCGGCAGATCCAGGAAATAAGTGAGGCATTCGCGATGGCCCACGAGCTGGGTATGGCGACCGTGCTCTGGGCCTATCTGCGCAACCCGGAATTCAAGAAAGGTGGCACGGACTACCACGTCTCGGCCGACCTCACCGGCCAGGCCAATCACTTGGCGGCGACCATTAACGCCGACATCGTCAAACAGAAAATGGCGGAGAATAACGGCGGTTATCCGGCAGTGGGCCACGGCAAGACCCACAAATCGGTCTACGATCGGCTCACGACTGATCACCCTATCGATTTGGTGCGCTACCAGGTGGCGTCGTGCTATATGGGCCGGGCGGGGCTGATCAACTCCGGCGGTGGCTCTGGCGCCACCGATCTGGCCGACGCGGTCCGCACGGCCGTCATCAACAAGCGCGCCGGTGGAATGGGGCTGATCTCCGGGCGCAAGGCGTTCCAGAAGCCGCGGGAGGAGGGCGTAGAGCTACTCCATGCGATTCAGGACGTCTATCTTAATCCAGAGGTAACCGTCGCCTGACGGTTGCCTTGCCATAAGGGGGCTGCTCGGCTAAGGTCTCGGGCTACTTCGTCAGTGCGCGCTCGGGGGGTTAGCACAGCAGGGTTCTGGGGCACACCATGGGTTGCTGCATGGGGTGTCGTCGACGCGGCCGCGAGCACACCGGCCGCTCCGGTCCGCTACGGGGTGTCCATAAGCCATGCTTCTAGCCGTACTGTCCGGTTTTATCCTGTGTACTCTGGCACCGTGGCTAACGCGCTCGTTCGGCGATCGGGCGGGCTGGCTGCTGTCCCTGCTCCCCGCGGCGCTGTTCATCTACTTCCTGACCTGGATTCCCACGATCGCCCAGGGCGAGGCGGTCATCATCCACTACCCGTGGATTCCCGGCCTCGACATCAACATGAGTTTCCTGGTGGACGGCCTCAGCCTGCTGTTCGCCCTGCTTATCTCCGGCATCGGCACGTTCATCATCATCTACGCCGGGGGCTATCTCCACGGTCACAAAGACCTGCCCCGCTTCTACGCGATCATGTTCGCGTTCATGGCGTCCATGCTGGGGCTGGTGCTCTCGGACAACATCATCGCGTTGTTCGTGTTCTGGGAGCTGACCAGCGTCACGTCCTATCTGCTGATCGGCTTCCTCCACGAGGACAAGGACAACCGCTGGTTCGCGCTCCAGGGCCTGCTCGTCACCGTTGTCGGCGGGCTTGCCCTGTTGGCGGGGCTGTTGATGCTGGCGGTGGCCGCGGGCGGCGAGTACACGCTCTCGGGCATCCTGGCCGCCGAGGACATCCATGCCTACCCATTCTACACGGGCATGGTCCTCGCCATTTTGCTGGGCACCTTCACCAAGTCGGCCCAGGTGCCATTTCACTTCTGGCTGCCAAACGCCATGGCCGCGCCCACGCCGGTGTCGGCATTTCTGCACTCCGCCACCATGGTGAAAGCCGGCGTCTTCCTCATGGCCCGGCTCAACCCGTCGGTGGGGGGCACGGACCTGTGGTTTTATGCCCTGGGGATCTTCGGCGCGCTGACCATGCTCACCGGCTCGGTGATGGCCCTGCGCAGCACCGGCCTCAAGGCCATTCTTGCCTACACCACTGTCATGGCCCTGGGCACTCTGACCATGCTCATCGGCATCGGCACGGAGCAGGCGATCATCGCGGCCATGACCTTCCTGCTGGCGCATGCGCTCTACAAGGCAGCCCTGTTCATGCTGGCCGGCGCCCTGGACCACGAGACAGGCACCAAGGACGTGACGAAAATGGGCGGGCTGCGGCAGGTGATGCCCATCACCTTCCTGGCGGCCTGCCTCGCCGCACTGTCCCTGGCCGGCCTTCCGCCGCTGTTCGGCTTCATCGGCAAGGAGCTCATGTTCGAGGCCACGCTGGGCGCAGGAGGCGCTCTCGCCGCCTTCACCTCCCTGCTGGCACTCCTGTCGGCCATCATGATTGTGGCCATGGCAGCGGTGTTCGCGCTCAGGCCATTTACGGGCCGGCGTAAAGAGACGCCGAAAACACCCCACGAAGCGCCACTGTCGATGCTGATTGGGCCGGTGACGCTGGCCACCCTGGGCCTCGTGTTCGGTCTGTTCGGTTTCCTGCCTGCCGCAGCGCTGGTCGGGCCCGCCGTCGCCGCCGTGTACGGAGACCCCATAACCGTGGAGCTTTACCTTTGGCACGGCATCAATGCGCCGCTGATGATGAGCATCGCGGCAGTGATTGCTGGCCTGGTGCTGTTCGCGAAGTGGGATACCGTGCTCGCCGGCTTCAAGCGGTTGACCTTTATCGACCGCTTTGGCATGGAGCGCGGTTACGAACACGCCATGGACGGCCTCGTCGCCGTCGCCGAGTGGCAGACTCGGTTGCTCCAGAACGGTTCCATGGGCAACTACCTGACCACGATCGTGCTCACCATCGTCGGTCTGGCCGGCTGGACCCTGCTGGTGCACACGGACACGCCGATTCCCCTGGGGCTTTTCGACGTCAACCTGTACGAAGCAGTGGTCGCCGGCCTGGTGGTCGTCGGTGCCGTGTTCGCCTCGGTCACGACATCCCGGCTCGGCGCAGTGGCAACTCTGGGCATCATCGGCTTTAGCATCGCCCTCATCTATGTGCTGTTCAGTGCGCCGGACCTGGGCACCACGCAGATCATGGTGGAGACGCTGACGGTCATCCTGCTGGTGTTAGTGCTCTTCCGACTGCCCGGCTTCATTGACTACTCCGCGCCGGCCACCCGCATCAAGGATGCGGTGGTGGCGGTGGCCTTGGGCGGGCTCATGACGCTGCTCATACTGGCGGTGAACGATGTACCGGTCGCCGAGCCAATCTCGGATCAGCTCGTGCACTGGAGTGAGCCCGAGGGCCATGGGCGCAACATCGTCAACGTGATTCTGGTTGACTTCCGAGCGCTGGACACCCTGGGCGAGATCTTTGTCATCGGCCTGGCGGCGATCGGCGTCTACGCCATGATTCGATTCCGTGCGGAGGACAAGGCCCAATGAAGGCCATGGATTCACTGATTTTACGCACGGCGGCTCGGTTCC
This sequence comes from Aquisalimonas sp., assembly GCF_007120195.1. GTDB lineage: Bacteria > Pseudomonadota > Gammaproteobacteria > Nitrococcales > Aquisalimonadaceae > Aquisalimonas. Next base: position 6,644 of record NZ_SKOG01000239.1, on the reverse strand, counting down.
TGCTGCCACTGCTGCTGCTGTTCTCACTCTTCGTGCTGCTGCGCGGCCATGACGAACCCGGTGGTGGCTTCATCGCCGGTCTGGTCGCCGCCGTGGGATTCTCACTGTACGTCTTCGCCTTCAATGCCGGTGACACCCGGGAACTCATGTGGATGGATCCGCGCGTCATGCTCGGTTGGGGACTGTTACTGGCGACGCTCAGCGGGCTTCCCGCGATCCTTGAAGGCAAGGCGTTCTTTACCGCCCTGTGGTGGCCAGTCGAGGTACCACTGATCGGTTCGGTGACGCTGTCCACGCCGCTGGTGTTCGATATCGGCGTCTACCTCGTGGTCATCGGTTCGGTGATGGCCATCGTGCTGGCTCTGGCCGAAGTGGAGGAATGACATGGAACCACTCATGGCCTTCGTGGTTGGCGGGCTATTTGCCGCCTCCATCTACATGATGCTGCGCCGGTCCCTGGTGAAGCTAGTGATCGGCCTCATCCTGCTCAGTAACGCCGCCAATCTGCTCATCTTCACGGTCTCGGGGATGCAACGCGGCCTGCCACCGTTGATCGCTCCTGGCGATACCCTGCCCGCCGGCGGCTGGGCGGACCCCCTACCCCAGGCGTTGGTCCTCACGGCGATTGTGATCGGCTTCGGCGTGCTGGCGTTCGCCGTGGTGCTGATTCACCGCGCCTATGTCGTGGTGAAAGAGGATGACCTGGAGAAGATGCGGAGTACCGACACGTGAGCCCAGAAGTCGCCCTTCCGGTCATTATCCCGTTCATTTTCGGGTCGTTATCGGTCATCCTGTATAAATCCAACACCGCACAGCGGTGGCTGGGTGTCATTGGCACCGGCGCATTGCTCGTGGCCGCCATGGTGCTGCTCCACAACACCTACACGCACCCGGACGGCGTGCTGATCATCGCCCTGGGCGACTGGCCGGCACCCTTCGGCATTGTGCTGGTCTCGGACATTCTCGGCGCGGTCATGACACTCATGGCCGCCCTCATTGGGTTCGCCGTTGCCATCTATTCACTGCCGAGCATCAGCAGCGACCACGAGGCCTTCGGCTATTACCCACTGATGCACCTGCTGCTCGCCGGTGTGTGCGGGGCGTTTCTCACCGGCGATATCTTCAACCTCTACGTCTGGGTGGAGGTCCTGCTGGTGGCGTCGTTCGCACTGCTGATCCTCGGCGGCGAGCGAGCGCAGATGGAAGGGGCGATCAAATACGTCACCCTGAACCTGCTGTCCTCCATCATGCTGCTCACGGCCGTGGGTCTCACCTACGGCATGACCGGCACCCTCAACATGGCCGACCTGGTGGTCAAGCTCGCCGAGGTGGAGAACCAGGGGCTGGTGACCGTGGTGAGCATGCTCTACCTGGTGGCCTTCAGCATCAAGGCGGCGGCCTTCCCGCTGTTCTTCTGGCTGCCGGCGTCCTACCACACACCGCCCGTGGCCATCTCCGCGCTGTTCGCCGGCCTGCTCACCAAGGTCGGCGTCTACATGCTGTACCGCTTCTTCTCGCTGCTGTTCACCCAGGACATGGGGTATACCCATGAAATTCTGTTGTGGATCGGCGGGTTTACCATGATCACCGGCGTGCTGGGCGCCGCGCGTTACTACGAGATCCGCCGCATTCTCTCGTTTCATATCGTCAGCCAGATCGGTTACATGTTCATGGCGCTGGCCTTGTTCTCGCCGCTTGCCCTGGCGGGGGGAATCTATTTTATTGTCCACAACATTGTCACCAAGAGTAATCTCTTCCTCATCGGCGGCGTGATCTATTTCCTGCGCGGCAGCCACGAACTCAAGCAGGTGGGCGGGCTATGGCGGGAGCGCCCGTGGTTGGGCCTCATGTTCCTGGCCTCGGCGCTTTCCCTCGCCGGCATGCCACCGCTGTCCGGGTTCATCGGCAAGTACATGCTGGTGCGCGCGGGCGTGGAAGCAGAAAGCTGGGGCATTGTGGCCGTCGCCCTGGGCGTGGGGCTGCTGACGCTATACTCGATGGTGAAGATTTGGGCAGAGGCATTCTGGAAGGCCCAGCCGCAGGAATACGCGGAGCGCGCCGCGCGGTTCGAGCGGGCGATCTCGGAGCGGTCCCTGGCCATCATGTGCCTGCCCATCGCGGTGCTGGCAATACTGGCCGTTCTACTGGGTGTGGGCATGCAGCCGGTCTATGAGGTGCTCATCGCCGCGGCTGAACAGATGCGAGACCCACAGATCTATGTGGACGCAGTGCTCGGGGGTAACCAATGACCCTGTTTATCTGGAATATTCTGCTCGCTTTCGTCTGGGTCGCCCTGAGCGGGAATTTCACCGGCAGCGGATTTCTCGCCGGTTTTATCTTCGGCTATCTGGTGTTGGCCTTTGTCAGCCGCATGAGCGGCGACATGACCGGCTACACCCGCAAGATCCCCCAGGTGATCGGCTTTACGCTGTTCTATCTGTGGGAGCTGATTCGGTCGAACATGCGGGTGGCCTATGAGGTGCTCACACCAACGCACTACATGCGCCCCGGGGTGATCGGGCTACCCCTGATGACACAAAGCGACGCAGCCGTCACCCTCCTCGCGAACCTGATTTCCATGACACCGGGGACGCTGAGCATCGATGTCTCCAACGACAATCGGATGCTCTACATCCATGCCATGCACATTGATGACGAGGACGCGCTGCGGGCCGATCTTAAGGATCTTGAGCGTCGCGTCATCGAACTACTCAGTTGAGGTGCCGTCGTGATCGAGTGGGCAGTCGTTGCAACACTGCTTATACTGGCCCTGGCGCTGGTCCTGACCACGGCGCGCCTGTTCATCGGGCCAAGCCTGGCGGACCGCGTGGTGGCACTGGAGCTCATCGCCCTCATTGCCGTGGGCATTATGCTGGCCTACGCCATCCAGGTGGACCGCCCGGCGTTCATGGACGTCGCGCTGGTGCTGGCGCTCACGGCGTTCATGGCGGCGGTGGGCTTCGCGCGCTTGCTGGAGCGGGGGGGCAGCTCTGATGAGTGATTTCCTCACGGTTTTCTTTTTGCTCACAGGATCCGGCCTGATACTCATCGGCGCGATCGGGGCAGTGCGCATGCCGGACCTGATCTTGCGTATGCACGCCACCACCAAGGCCGGCGCCCTGGGTGTCGGTCTGATGACGGTGGCCACCGCCGTGTACTTCCTCGATATCGGCGTCACTGTGCGCGCATTGTCCATTCTCGCCTTCGTGGTGCTAACGGCGCCGATCGCTGCCCACGTCATCGGCCGCGCCGCGTACTTCACAGGCGCCCCGCTGTGGGAGCGCACCCTAAAGGACGAGCTGGGTCAGAACCTGGACCGCCGCGGGCACTACCTGCGCAGTGGGCTGGAAGAACAAGACAGGCTACCCAATCGCGATCGACCCGCCGAATGATCCCGAGCGACGCCGTGCGCGACGACGTGCGCCGGGCGCTCACGGAGGATGTGGGCGGCGGCGATCTCACCGCCGCCCTGATTGCCGCCGAGCGCAGGGGCGAAGCAACGGTCATCAGTCGGGAAGCCGCCGTGATCTGCGGCGTTGCGTGGTTCACTGGTGTCTACGATCAGCTTGACCCCGGGGTGACCGTGACCTGGCACGTGCGCGACGGCGACCGGGTCGAGCCGAACAGCCTGCTGTGCGACCTCCAGGGAGCGGCGCGTAGCCTGGTCACCGGTGAGCGGACGGCATTGAATTTCCTGCAGCTGCTCTCCGGGACGGCCACCGCCGCGCAGGTCTGTGCCGACACCGTACGGGGGACCGGAACGCACATTCTCGATACGCGCAAGACCATCCCCGGGCTACGCCAAGCGCAAAAGTATGCCGTCGCCGCAGGGGGTTGCACCAATCATCGTCACGGCCTCTATGACGCCGTGCTCATTAAGGAAAACCACATCATGGCGGCCGGCTCCATTACCGCCGCCGTGCAGGCGAGTCGTAACCTCCATGCGGACACCACTGTGGAGGTCGAAGCGGAGACGCTTGCAGAATTGGAAGAAGCCCTGGCCGTCGGCGCGGACATCGTCCTGCTGGACAATTTCAGCCTCGAAGACCTGCGCCGGGCGGTTCAGATCACCCGTGGTCGCGCACGCCTGGAGGCCTCTGGCAACGTGGAGGAACAGGGCCTGCGAGCGATCGCCGAAACCGGTGTGGATTACATTTCCGTGGGAGCCATCACCAAGCACGTCCGTGCCATAGACCTGTCCATGCGTTTTCGGAAACTGTAATACGTTACGCCGAGACGCTGGTCTCGGCGCCGACAGTCGAGCGCACGAGCTGGCGTGCGGTGGGCAGGTAGGGATCGGCCTCGAGCAAGGCCCAGCGCAGGACTTCCCAGTTCAGGCCGAGGCGCTTCATCGCCACCTGGGAGAGCATCGGGATGGTGTCATCCCCCGGATTACCGAACTCCAACCCCCGGGCCAGCACGTCGGCGAGGTGCACCGTCAGGGTGGCCCCTTCACGGATGCTCCCTGACTCCGGGCTGTGGTGGTAACGAATCACCTCGATCACATCTGCCGGCAGATTCCACTGCTCGGCGGCGCTGGCGCCCAGCGCGCAGTGGTCGATACCAAGCACGGCCACCTCGGCGTCGCGGATCCAGGTATCATGCCGCCGCTGGTAGCGTAGGATGCTCCGGAATTCCCGTGGAAAATGGACGTCGAGCAAGAGGCGCCCGATGTCGTGCAACAATCCACCGGTGAACGCCAACTGCCGATCGTCCCCGATTGCCCCTGCGAGGGTCTGCGCGATCACGCCGACACCCACTGAATGCTCCCAGAACGCGGCACGGTCAAATCGCTCGCCCGTTGCTGGCGGGAACTGCCCCAGGAGCACCGAGGCAATGATTGCGCGCTCCAGTGTCGGTGAGTCCAGGCGCAGGCAGGCCGAGGCCAGGCTGTCGACGGGCTCGCCAATGGGGAAAAACGGCGCATTCACCACGCCCATAAGCCGTGCAGCCAAACCCGGAACCTGAAGTAACAGTTCAGACACCCGCTCCCGATTGAGCGTGTCGTTCCGGCTCGCAGCCAGGACACTCGCAACGGGTCCAGGCAATCCCGGACGCTGACGCAAGGCGCCGTCCACATCTACACGCAGTTGAACGCTCACCCCCTAGCCATCTCGCGACGGTGATTCGCCAGCAGCGCACGCAGATGGTTCATCGCCTGCGAATAACGCCAGTGGCGGAACAGATGCTCCAGGGAGCGATCCACCGCCGCGCGACGCGCCTGCAGCCGGACCGCCGCATCGACGGCCTCTACCGGCACACACTTCACGCCGCAGACCTGCTGCAGGCGCCGGCACGTGCGCTCATCGAGGGCAACACCCGCATTCATGAGCAAACTTCCCTGTTCATCGAATAGATCCTTGGCAAGGCGTTCACCCGGGACCACCATTGCCAGCGGCTTATAAACCACTGCTCCAGTCATGCGGACCCCCCCTCGAGCACCAACACCGGTAGGGCCGTAGCGAAGTTACCCGGTCAGTTGAGCCTCCGCTTTGGTTTATGAACAGCAGTTTAGACTGTCACCCACAGGACAAGCGTGATGTGTTCCACAAGTTCCAGTTGTATGAAATAGCCCGCTTTGGAGTTCTTTCTGCCATTTCAACAAAGAGTTACCAAGGGAGACTGTTAGCGCGACGGTTCGCAATCCGTTGCCCTGCGGGGTTGAGGAGACGTGGCCATGTTGCCGGCAATGGCTCAGGCGGCCCCAGGGTAACCGGGGCCGCCCAGCACAACCGCGCTATGTGGGAAGCGTCAGGAACAAGGTAGCGATCGAGAAGTAGATGACAATGCCAAAGAAATCCGCGATCGAGGTAATCAACGGCGAACTGGCAGTCGCCGGATCCAGGTTGAACCGCGCAAGGATGAATGGCAGCAGCATGCCGATCATGCTGCCCATGACGACCACGCAAACCATGGCCAGGGAGACGATCATCGCAAGCTCCATTCCTCCGCGCCACAGGCCCAGTACAGACACGGCAACCCCCATGGTCAACCCGAGCCCGATCGCGACACCAAGCTCCTTACCCCAAAGGCGTAACCAGTCCTTCATGCGCACATCACCGGTGGCAAGGGCGCGCACCATCAGCGTGGCGGACTGGGAGCCGGCGTTTCCGCCGGAGTCGACGATCAGTGGCAGGAAGAACACCAGGGCGATCACGGCCTCGATGGTTTCCTCAAAGTAGGCGATGGCCGTACCCCCGAAGACATTCGCGAACACCAGCAGCACCAGCCAGCCGACGCGCTTACGGTACAGCAGCGAGGGGCGCGCCTCTCTCAGACTGAGATTCAGCGCGCCGACACTGCCCATCTTGTGGAAGTCCTCCGTGGCCTCTTCCTCGACCACGTCGATGACGTCGTCCACGGTGACGATCCCGAGCAGGATGCCGGAATTGTCGACCACCGGGAGCACTTCTAGGTCGTAGTGTTTCATCAGCCGGGCGGCTTCCTCCCGGTCCTCCGAGGCCACGACCTTGACCGGGTCGTCGTTCATGACCTCTTCGATCCGGCGGTCCGGGCGGCCCAGGACGAAATCCCGTAACCGCACCTGCCCGAGCAACGCCCCGCGCACATCTGTCACGAAGACGATGTTCAGTGTCTCGCCGGCCTGGCTGCGAGAGCGGACATGATTGAGCGCCTGTTCCACG
>NZ_SKOG01000143.1 GCF_007120195.1 Aquisalimonas sp. | reverse complement strand
CGGTTCCTGGCAAGGCGCGCCGACGAGGCGTAGCGGGGACTACGGCGAGGAGGCGCAACGCCGCCAGGGGCCGTCAGGGCCGCGACAATCGTAACGGTATTTGCGGGACAGGACACTAGAGGATCGCGCCGGTCCAGAAAAGCCCCGCGAACACCACCAAGAGGCCGGCTCCAAGCCCGCGCACGGCAAGATGCGGCAGTTGCCCCAGCCGCAGGACCTCGTCGATCTTGCGCAGCAACGCACCGGGCTCCTCGCCCGGCCACCGGTCCTTGCCCAGACGGTGAATGAAGGCAAAGGCCACATATACCAGGAGGGCGCTGAAGATACCGTAGATGGGCCCGAGCACGGCCGGGCGCGCACTGCCGAGGGGAGCCTCAAACAACACCGCCAGAGGCCAGGCGAGCAGCAAACCGACGAACAATCCGGCCAGGAAGAGGAAGAATGTCACGAAGGCTTGGCTCAAGGTTGCCGAGAACAGCAGCAACGCCCGCCCCGGCGGCAACTGGCGCAGTACGAGCACCAACCCCCCCAGGACCAGCAGCGAGCCCATGGCAAGTTCGCGCATGAAGGCGTTTACCGGGCGCAGGTGATGCAGCCATTCCACCGCCGTCCCGTCGAACGTCCGGGGCACAAACAGCACCAGCACCGAAAACAGGAACGTCACGGCCGCGAAGGGCCATACGCGGGCGATGACGGCCCAAAGAAAAGCTGCGGGTGTCAGCCGGGCAATGTCCGGGGAGTTCAGAAGGTCTCGCATGCGGGTCTCCTTGTAGCGGCGGCTGGCTGAGTATGCGGGCACACCCGCCCCCAGGCCAAGCGCCGCGAGCTGACTGCGTGGTAGCAAGCGCTGCGGCCGCGCGGGATCCGATAGGCTGAGTCACCCGTGAGCGCCGTGCCTGTGCCCACCGGTGCATTCGGGCATTAGCACGTGCCCGGCTCCCCCCGGCCAGCGCCGAATGCAAGCAGGCTACACGCTTGCGCCTCGACCTCCAGATTCTCCTGGCCCTCGAATTCGATGCCGCTGGTCTCCCCCGGCACATCGTCTCCGGCTTCACAGCTCCAGGCGACGGTGTAGGCGCCTGCCGGAACATAGCGCAGGGCAAAGAATGACAGATTCCCGGACCAGACACTGAAAAACGGCCCGGAATCGGCGCGCGCCCCAAGACCCACTGGTTCCCGGTCCAGGCCCTCGTAGAGATAGAGGCCAGCGTTAAGCGGATCCACGCAGGTGGCCAGCTGCAGGTCGGAAAATCGCACCTCGCCACTGGTGGCGGCCGTCGTGACTACATGCTCCGGCCGCAATTCGAAGTCAGTCTGACGCTCCACCAGCCCGGCGTGAAGATTGAGGTCGACTATCAGCTCTTCATCGGTGGCTGCCTCGATGCGGAAGTCGGAGTCCAGATCCAGCCGGTCCCCACCATCGACAACCAGGTCAAACTCACCCTGCGCCGTCGACATCACAAAACTGCGCTCGCGATCGACGATCAGGCGCACTCGACGGTAATCGCCGCTGCGAACGGTCTTGTCGATGAACACCGCATTCGGGAACGGGTCCTCCTCCAGCTCATCGGCGACCAGCTCAACCGTCTCCGGCGGATCCAGGTCGATCCGATGGACCTCGCCGTCGTCGCGATGCAGCTCCACGGCCTCGACGCGCAGCTCCACCTGCGCCGCGCCAACGTACTGCTGCGGGGGCATGAGCAGGGTGACGTTACTGTCGCCGGCCTCGTCGCGCTCAGGCAGGGTCAGTTTGCAGGCGGCAAGACCGGACAGGAGCATGAGCACCATGCCCGCTCCAAGAAGCTTGCGCCATGGCCCCAGCCTCCACGCCGCCTGCATTGCCGCCACAGCATTCAAGACCGCTCTGCCCCTCCCTGTCACTCAAAATCCACAGTCTGGCACAGGCCATATCGCGAAGCATTCCGGAACGATACCGCCGTGACGCTCACCACCATCAGTATGACCCACCGGTTCACCGACCGATAGCCAGACTCTATAGGCCATCCCACCTGTAATGGCTCATCGCGATGCAGCTCGGCCGCAGCGGCGGCGAGATCTGCCCGGGGCAACCGCATGGGATGCGCCCAAAAAAAACCGTCGACCCCGGCGGGGTCGACGGTTGCAGATGGATCTCACACCGGCCGGGTCAGGCCGGGGAAACGCCAGGAGGCGATTTACTTGGCGCTACCGGCGGCCTTGGAGGCAGCCTGCACGTTTTGCTGGGTCAGCTTCTGGGCTTCTTCAGCGAACTGGCGGTTCAGTGCGACCACCTTCTCGGCATCACCCTTGAAGCGCTCGGTGAGCTCCTTGGCGACGTCCTGCTGGCCCTGGATGTAACCCTGCACGTCCTGGGGCTGCTTGATCTCAAGCGCCTTGCGGACCTGCTGGAGGCTCAGCTCGGTGTAGACCTTGGAAGCCTCCACCTGCGTATTTACCAGGGCTTCCACGTGGCTGATGGTCAGCTCGGCGAAAGCGCGCGCCGGGGCGCCGAAGTAGGTCTCGAACTGCTCATTGATCTGATTTACGGTCTGGTTCGTCATGGCAACACCTTGTTGAGTTGTGAAGTAAGACAAGGATGAAGCCCTTCTCCAACCTTGTTGCGATGCACTATACTCAAGAAAGTTGTGCATTGCAACAATTTGTTGATCAGTTCTCTGCCTAGTCACCATGCAAGACGGCGACCCATCCAATCTGCGAGCTTAGGGAATCAGGGCCACGCGACCGACCACAGCGCGCTCCTCCAAGGTCTTGAGGGCTTGGCTTGCCTCATGGAGCGGAAACTGGACGCAAACATGCGGCCGCAGGCGACCCGCCTCAGCGTATTGCAGCAAAGCCGCACGGGCACGCCGGGCCTGGACCGGATCTCGGCGCCCGGCCTCGCCCGCGCGCAGACCCACGATGCTGTAGCCCTTCAGTCGTGCATGATCGGCGGGAAAGGACGGAATGTCACCGCTCGCGAAACCCACCACCAGCAGGCGCCCGTTCCACGCCAGCAGCTCCGTGCAAATCCGCGACATCTCACCCCCCACCGGGTCGTAGATCACGTCCACGCCATTGGACCCGGCGATCGTCTCCACCGCCTCGCGCAGGTTCTGCTTGCGGTAATTGACCACGGCGTCGGCACCCCGGGGACGGGCCACGGCAAGCTTGTCGTCATCGGAGCCGACGGCGATTACGCGGGCCCCCAACATCTTCCCCAGCTCCACCGCGGTGAGCCCGACCCCACCGGTGGCGCCGAGCACCAGGAGCGTCTCGCCCCGGTCCAGGCGGCCGCGGTCCACCAGGGCGTGATAGGCGGTCTTGGCAGCCACATGAAACGTTGCGCCTTCCGCGAAGCCAAACGCGGCGGGCAAGGGAATGAGCGCGGCGGCCGGCGCCACCGCCTGCTCGGCGTACGCCCCGTGGCGCATCATGACGCTGACACGGTCTCCAGCCAGCCAGCCGGAGACGTGCTGACCCGTCTCGATAATCTCGCCGGCGAGTTCCATGCCGGGGACAAAGGGCGGCTCCAGTCGCAGCTGATACTGACCCCGGGTCATCAGCAAATCAGGGTAGTTCACGCCCACCGCGCGAATAGCGATGCGGACCTCGCCGGGTTGGAGCTGTGGTGCATTCATCCATGTCTCGTCCAGCGCATCCGGCCCGGTGAGAGCACCGCAGACCATGGCTCGGTAGCGCGTCACAACCCCTCCTCGCAATCCTGTTCCAGGCTCATAAAAAGCCCGCGCCACGCCGATGTCAGTCGAGCGGAGCTCCAGGCCGAGACATCCACCGGCGCTGGGGACTCGCCGCTGAGCCAGGCGGCAAGGCGCTGCTTCAGGGCGGTGCGGTCGCCGGGCGCATAACGATAAGCGGCCGGGTACTGCTCCGGGTAACACAGGGCGTCCGGCACCAGCGGCAGCGCCCCAGCGCTCGCGGCCTCCAGCATCGCCAGACCCTGGAACTCATGCAATGCCGTGCTGACGGCGATCCCGGCGCGTCCGAGCAGCTCACGGTAGGTGGCCGCGTCGACGCGCCCGTCGGCCACCATCCGCTCGGGGAACGCCTGGCGCAGACGGGCCAACGACTCGGGCACCCGCCTCGGTCGCGCGCCGAGCAGAGCGAGCCGGAAATCGTAGCCGTCCTCCGCCAGGGCGAGTATCGCATCGGCGAAAACCTCCGGGGCCTTGTCGTATTCCCAGCGGTGATTCCACAAAATTAGGGCCGGATCTTTTTCCGGCGAAGCGTCCACGCGGTTCACGGGCACGGGGCAGATCAGGCTGCGCGCCGCCAGTCGGTCGGCCACGCCGTGCGGAGTGGCGTCGGGCAAGCGGCGCAGCAGGCATTGCACGCCCTCCAGGAAGGAATCGCGGTTGAAGCGAGAATTGAACACCAAGCGCTCAGCAGCGAGCGCGCCATAGAGCTGCACCATCTGGGGCTCGACGGAGGGGACCTGCCGTCCGCTGAGCGGGTAGGCGAACTGATTCTCGTGGAAGTAGTAATCCGCTGGCACAGACGCCAACGAAGGATGCAACCCCTTGAGCGTGGCCAGGTCGACCATGGACGTCGCCAGGATCCGGTCCGGGGGTTGCTCCGGCAGCGCGTCCAGCCAGGAGAGTGGGTTCCCGCGAATCCGCCAAGGGAAATGGCGCCCGGGCAACTCAAGGCGCTGCCAGGTCACCTCAGTGACATGGTGCACCAGCCAGTCCGCCCAGGCGGCATGGCTGTCCGTCCGGTAGGCCGACAGGAGCCAGATAGTCGGCGCGCATGGCACGATCGGATTATGCCTCTAGTGTCCTGTAACCGAAAATCGTTATCTTTTGGGCTGCCTGTCCGGCCGGGAAGTGTGGTCGCCGGGAAGTGCGCAGAGCAGATTCAGATCCTCGCACGTCTTGTTCGACCCGGATACCCGGTTTCACTGGCAGGGGATCCACCTCGCAGACCGTACGCCCATCTTCACGGAACGCGCCGTGGCGGGCACAGTAGTCATCCACCGCCTCGTTGCGGGTTGCGAACACGGGTCAGGGACTGCAGTGGACGTGGACTGGGAGCGCTACGGCTCAAAACCCCCGCCCGGCTGCCGGCTCTGGCCAACATACAACGGCCCCGCAAACGCGGGCCTGCAGAGCAGGACCTGACCATGACAACACCGTTGACCCTGGTGGATGCCATCGTCCCACCCGAGTGGGTGGACTACAACGGCCACATGAACGATGCCACCTATGCGGTGGCGTTCAGCCGCGCCGTAGACCTCTTCATCGAGCACCTGGGCATGGACGCGGCCTTCCGCAGCCGCGAGCAGCTGAGCGTCTACACCCTGGAAACGCATACGCGTTTCCTGCGTGAATCCTTCGAGCGTGAACGGCTGCTGGTGGATCTGCAGCTGCTCGACCGTGACGCCAAGCGGGCACACGTGTTCCTGCGTCTGCTGGACGAACACAGCAGCGTGCGTGCCACCTCGGAGCAGATGCTCATGGCCATGGACATGCATGCCGGCCGGCCCACCGCCTTCCGCGGTGAACCCGCGCAGCGCCTGGATGCCCTGGCGCAGGAGCACAGGGAGTTGGCGCCGCCCGATGGCGCCGGCCGCCGTATCGGCCTCGCCAAACGCTAATCACAGGGGAACCAACATGGCGTCTTCGAACCTGCAGACCCGGCCGATCGGAGCCCTGTACACCGGCGGCACCTTTGGCATGATCCCCTCGGAGCGGGGGTATGTACCTTCCTTGGACTTGCCGGGGCGTGCCGAGGCCGCTTTGGCAGACCGCACGCACCCGCCCATCCATTGGCTGGATCCGGAGACTGGGCCCCCCATTACCAGCTCCGACATCACGCCGGCGTTCTGGCATCAGCTGGCCACTGTCATCCGTCGACATGCCGGGGACTATGCCGGTTTTGTCGTCATCCACGGCACGGACACGCTTGCCTTTACGGGGTCGGCGCTCTCGTTCCTGCTGGCGGACCTCGATCGCCCCGTTGTGGTCACCGGAGCGCGCGCACCGCTGGGTGAACCCAATAGCGATGCCACGGACAACTTTCTCGCTGGCCTGCACGCGGCAGCCTCTGAGCACAATGACGAAGTTGGGCTCGTGTTTGGCGGGCAGCTCTTGCGTGCGAACCGAGCCAGCAAGCGTTTCGGCGCACCGCGGGCTCCATTCACCTCACCCCACGCCGCGCCGCTGGCCACATTCGACGAAACGCTCCTGTGGCATGACGAGCCCCCTGCGCCGAAGGTGGCGTTACCCGCCGTGCATCGACGGGACGCCCGCGTCGCCATGCTTCCCGTTTATCCGGGAATCATGGGTGCAACCCTGCGCGCAGTTCGGGACAGTGGGGCCGACGCCCTGCTACTGGAAGCCTACCCCGCCAGCGTTGGACCCGGAGCTGACGCCGACTTCGTCCAGGCGATCCGGGAGATCACGGCGAACGGGACCGTGGTTGCCGCCGTCTCCCAGAATCAGTACGGCAGCGTGCATCTGGGCCGCTACGCGTCCAGCACGCCCCTCGCGGAGGCGGGCCTGATCGGCGGCGCGGACATGACGCGGGAGGCGGCTCTGACCAAGCTGCACTATCTGCTGTGCGCCGAAGTGGCATACGACAGGATCACGGAGCTGTTCTCCAGCAATCTGCGCGGCGAATTGACCCCTACTTGATCCGACCGCAAAGCGGCGCACGCGGAAAGCGCTGTGAGCTAGTGTCCTGTAACTGGCGTGCCTTCCGGAGCCAGGGCATCCGAGCGCAAGGGTGCCAATTCCAGACCCAGCTGCTCGAGGGCGCTGTCATACTTCTCCAGAATATCCAGTTCGTCCCGGCCACCGACGAAGATGCTCCCCACCTCGAAGCTGTAGCTGTCCTGATTCTCGAGCTCGGAGAGGGTCTGCCCTTGCTCGACGTATAGGCGAACGGTTACGCCGGGGATACGCTCGCTGATACGGCGCAGTTCATCCTTATCCGGCACACGCTGCACGCGGCTGTCCTCGAACGCCCGCAGATGGCAGTTGGCGGCCATCTCATAAGGCCCGTCATTGGGCAAGGGCTGGGGCTTGCGGCCCAGGGCGATATCCACCATGTGTGTCTGGTGCGAGACACCGTGTACAAGCTCGAAGATTTCCCCGTGTGACTGGGACAGACGCGGATTGATCTCCAGCAGCCAGATGTTGTCCGTTGCCTGATCCCAGAAGTACTCGATGTCGAAGCAGGCATTGTCCAGTGCGATACGCTCAATGACCCGGCGTGTAATATTTGCCATACGGTGCTGGACCGTCTGGGGCAGAGACGACGGATACTGGTAACGGCTGAAAGATGACCGATCTGCGGCGCGCACGGAGTCGACGATCCCGTACAAGACCACCTCCCCCTGGTAGACATATCCTTCCAGGGTACATTGGGCGCCGCTGATCAGGCTCTCCGCCAGGCATGTCTCGTCCATGTCGGCAATTTCCGCTGGCATATGGTGAGCACGCAGCATCTCCCGGAAGGGGGCGATGATGTAATCCACATGCCGACAGATTTCGTCGCTGTATGCCCTGAAATCGCGTTCATCGTTGACCAAGAACCCAAGGTAGGAGCGGAAGGATTTCACCGGCTTGATCCAAAACGGCGGCGACAGTGGCATATCCCCCCGGCGGTGCACGGCGCAGGGGTCGAAGGCCCGGAACTGCGGCACATGATCGGGCGCCACTTCGAGTTGCTCCAGGCGACCCCAGTACTTGTGCTCACACTTGAGCACACTCTCCAGGCGCGGCCCTGGCAGCGCGAACCGGTCGACCAGGATCGGCAAAATGGTGGATGCCGGAAAGTCGTAAAAGGCGACGACGCCGTCCACGGACCCGTGATGCTCGGCCATGCGCGATGCCGCCTTTTCCGTCAGCGCGGGGACGTCAAAGCTTTCCACGCCCCGAATCTCGTCAAGCTCAAGGGCCGCGAGGAAATCACACTCCTTGGCCTGCGGCAGTCGCCGCAACCGCTCCATGTTCGGCGCATCCGCTCCTACCACAAAGATGCTTTTTCGCTTCATGCACTGCACTCCCAACTCGTTGTCTTCACTAAGCAAAAAAGGCTGCAAACGGGCGCCGAGGAATTCAGCCAGGACGATCCTGCAGAAGATTGGGGCGAGCCGCCGCGCACCGCTTCGCCGATGTGACTTTAGGTTCAGTGTAGCCGTCAGCAACGTGTTTGCGCAGTATTGCGACGGGCGTTGCACCTTCAGTCCGGTTCAGGGAATCGACCCACCCTTGGACGGCGCGCAATCAACTTACGTTCAACCGATACGCCTGCCAGCATCGACGACGCTCGTCTTCGATGGCCTCCACGAGCTTAACGCCGCCGACGTGCTGCATAATACCCGCATCCCCTGCGGCGCCGGTGGCCACCACCCTTTGGGATGTAGCAGCGTCGAGGCAGTACGCCCTGCAAGGTACGCCGAGCTTTGTTCGGCGCGACCACACCAGCCATCAGCCGCGCTAGGCATGGCTGTCGGTTGCATGGCATTGCTGGGCCACGTCATGTTCGTATCTATTGCTAACGGTGATACTCTCCTGAGCGTTCCGGCTGATAAACGATTTCCTCGATGTGCACACGCAGAAAACCGCCGCCAGGTTTTGGCCATTCGATTTGATCCCCCTGGGAAAGGCCGAGCAGAGCACTCCCCACTGGGGCAAGAATTGAAATTTTACTACCACTCGAATCCATATCCTTTGGATAAACCAACGTCAAATTGAACTCCTCCGATGACGAGTCGACTCTAAACCTTACTGTTGAATTCATGGACACAACGGTCGGCGGGACATCCTTCGGTTCGACTATTTCTGCCCTCGCCAGTTCGGCCTCCAACTCAGCCTTTCCAGGAAACGCGCCCTCTGGCAATGACTCCAATAAAGCGTCGAGTCTATCTGCGTCAAGCGATGAGATTACAATTTTTGGTCTAGCGTTCATAGTTACCCACGTTGATACGTTGAATTGTGTGATTCGGGTTCCGCCCAACAATGAACCATTTGACAGTGAAGCATTTCTTCGCCGTGCGCAGTCAGACGCTCAATGCCTTCCTGGACATGACCGAGGCCTACCAGCGCAAGGCCTTCGGCAGCGAGCCTGCCACGCACCCCAACAGCAACCCGGAGCCGCAATTTGCCACTCGGCTGAGTGGATCGTCTCACGCGGAGTGCTGCTCGTGTAAGCGCGAATGCGCCGCAACGACGCACCGATCCGCACGGGGCAGCGACTGCCATAGATGCCGGTGGAGTGCGCGTCACGTTGCTCCGCGCAGCAGTAAGCGCATGCCGATCAGGCCCAGCACCGGTCCCGCCGCCAGCAGCCAGGTCACGCCCGCCCCCAGGTCCTGCCACCAACCGGCGGTCAGCTCGATTGCGAACACCGTGATCAGGAAGCCGACGCTGTTCATCACGGCGAGTGAGCTGCCGACCGTCCGATCGGGTGCAGCAGCGGCGGCAAGCGCCGAGAACTGGGGCGAGTCGGCGATGACACAGAAACCCCAGATCAGCATGACCGGGATCACCAGCCACGCGGGCAGCGCGCCGAGCCAGGGCCACGTCAGGCAGACGAGGCCGGAGATGGCCAGTGCGGTTGCCGCCACCCGGGCACTGCCGAGCCGGCGACTGGCGTAGCCACCGAGTATGCAGCCGAGCGCGCCCGTGGCGATGAATGCGAAGGCGGCGAGGGATACCAGCGGGCTGTCGGCATCCCCGGCCCCGAGCACGACGGCGATCAGCAGCGGAGCCAGGGCCCAGACGGCGTACAGCTCCCACATATGGCCAAAATAGCCGAACACCGCGGCGCGGAAACGCGGCCGGCGGAAGGCGTCGATCACGGCACTCCAGTGCAGGCGCCCGGTGGCCGGCAGGTGGGGGCCGTCGCCGAGACGGGCGACCATCACGCCGGCCGTGATCGACAGCACCGACGAGGCGATCACCACCCACTGCCAGTCCCAGCCGGGCCCCAGGCCACGCACCAGGTGCGGGAAGGCCGTGCCCAGCGTGAGCATCCCCACCAGCCAGCCGAGCGCCATGCCCTTTTGCTCCGGCGCCCAGCCCGCGACGAGCTTCATGCCGATCGGATAGATACCGGCGAGGCACAGGCCGGTCGCGAACCGCCAGACCAGGCCGTCGGCCAGGCCGGACGCAAAGGCGAAGGCTACGTTCGTGCCGGCACCGGCAAGCGCACAGAAGGCGAAAATGCGGCTCGCCGGCCAGCGGTCGGCGAGACCGGATACGGCAATCG
>NZ_SKOG01000249.1 GCF_007120195.1 Aquisalimonas sp. | reverse complement strand
GAAGTCGGCGAAAGACCGGGTGCGGGTGACGGCACAGCTTGTCGATGCAATTAGGGGCACCGTGGTCTGGTCCGGGCGCTACATGAAAACGGTGGACGACCTGCTTGCGCTGGAGGATACAATCACGGCGCAGATCGCTCATAGCCTCGACATTAGGATCACACACGGCACGCGGCGTTCGTCGGGAGGAACGGACCAGCTCGAGGCATGGAACGCCTATGTCGAAGGTCAGAACGCCTATCGAGTCTTTACCAGGGCGGGCAACATTCGCGCGCGGAATCACTTCCGGCGGGCGCTGGAACTCGATCCCGATTACGCCGAAGCCATGGTTGCTCTGGCCCATACCCGTCTTCTCGGGTTGTTCGAAACCCCGGCAGAGGAATGGGCACACGCTCTGGCAGAGATCGCGCAACTAAAAGATCGAGCGAAACAGATCGCGCCACGTATGCCGCGACTTATCGAGCTCCGCTCGCTGATAGCATTGACCGAGGGTGACCTCGACCGTGCACTCTCGGAGGCCGAGACAATGGCGAGGCTCGATCCCAACGGTGCCGAAAGTCACTACACGCTCGGACGGATGCGGTTCTTCGCCGAGCAGTACGAGCGGGCGATAGACAGCCTGCGCACCGCCACGCGGATCAACCCACACCACAGCGCGCCATACGCCTCGCACGAAGCATTCGCGCACCTCGCGCTCGGGCAGAATGACGCCGCCATTGATGTTCTCGAGTCTGTAGCGGTGCAGTGGCCTGACTATGGCCCAGCCCATGCGTATCTGGCCATTGCCTATCAACTTGCCGAGCGATTTGCTGATGCCCGCGAGCAGGTCGCGCTCATGCCGCGGATCTCCCCACCCGAAGTGACGGTGCGCTCACTCGAGCTGCGCTTTTCCCCGATGCAGGATCGAGAAACCGCGAATCGTATTGTCAATGCCGCGCGGCAGGCCGGAATCCCGGATTAGCGCATTATGGCATCTGGATCGAGCAGACCGAGGGCGCCAAGTTCTGGATGCGGGTGACGAACCAGCTGACAGTGTGAAGCAACGCCGCGGACATTCTGATTGCCGTCGTTGACAGGTTGGCATTGAAGGCGGGAACGGCGATGTCGCGCTGCTCCACCTTTCCCTCCTCGTCGACCTTGGCCTTGGAGAACTTCACGGTCCAGCGCGCGTCCCGGTCCTTCTGGCGCAGCTTGGCCGGCTTGTCCTTCCAGTGCTGGAGAACCTTGCCCGCGTTGATGTCCTCCTTCTCCTCCTTGGAGTTCCTCTGCTTCGGCGCCGCGACGATGGTGGCGTCGACGATCTGGCCGCCCATGGCGAGGTAGCCGGCATCGGTGAGGTGCTTGTCGAACCGGGCGAACAGCTTTTCCATCGCCTTGGCCTGGCTGAGGTGCTCGCGGAACAGCCATATCGTCTTGGCATCGGAACCCGGTATTCGAGCCCCAGGCCGAGGAACTGCATGAAGGACAGCCGGTCCTGAATCTGGAACTCGGCCTGGTCGTCTGACAGCCCATACAGTGCCTGCAACACCATGATCTTGAACATGAGCACGGGATCGTAGGGGGGCCTGCCGCCCCTGGCGCCATCGGATCGCTTCAGTGCCTTGGCCAGCGGCTTGCGGAACACCTCCCACGGCACCAACTCGTTCAGCTTCTCAAGCGGATCGCCCGCCTCGCTCAGCCGGACATACCGCTCATCGATATCCCAGAAACCAGCCTGTCCCCGCATCCCAGCCTCCCAGCAAATCACCCGAGAATTGAATCACGAAGCGACGGAAATGGGGAGGTATTTCGAGGCCTCCAACTGCACCTCCGGAGCGCCGCTTGCACCCCAGGGGGACGTTTCCTTCTCTCCTGGCGGATATTCTCTGCACCTTCGGAGCTCGGCCGAAAGGTGCAGAGCTTCGCGCCCATTGAAATCATTGACGTTTTCACGCCACCAAGCTCCGTGCTGTTTAAGTAACCCTTGGTTTGCGAAGGCATGCTGGATCGGAATTTGATGCTGACGACAATGCATTTCTGCCGTCGTTGCACGGGGTGCGGTTATGCGGCGGCTATATGGGATATTTCTCACTCAATTGGACCGTCCCGCGAGGGCCATGGACGGTCGACTTAGACAGTCGCGCCAAGCTGACTCTGTCGCAGATTGACATTGAGCGGCGGTAGCTGTTGGCTGCTCCGCGCCCTGTTCAGAACGAACAGGTGGCGATCCATCCCGCGTCATGTGGCAGTGTCAGGAAGGGTAATGCCAAAAATCGACGATATCCGTCTTATTTCGCTACGCTTTAGCTTCGATCCGCGCGATGCGTATGGAATGGCCCGCGGGCTTACCTCTTCCCGTCAAGCCGGCCTCATACGGCTTACTCTTGACGATGGCACTGTGGGATACGGCGAGGCTTGGGGACCGCCGAGTGTGACGGGCGCCTATCTCGAACTGGTGCAGGATTATTTCATCGGTCTCGACGTGTTCGCCCACGAGCATGCGGTTCACCTGATCTTCTCCCGGCACTATCATTTCGGCATTCAGAACCAGCTCTGCGCCCTGATCTCGGGGATCGATTGTGCTGCGCGCGATGCCGCTGCTCGACATCTCGGCATTCCGCTTCATGCTCTTCTCGGCGGTGCGGTAGAGGACAGCGTCGTCGTCTATGCCTCGGGCGGCTATATTACGCAGCAAGCTGATGACGATTT
>NZ_SKOG01000032.1 GCF_007120195.1 Aquisalimonas sp. | reverse complement strand
TCGAAGTCGTCATTGAACGCCCCGCGCGCGAGCGCCGCGAGAAAGTTCTCGGTGGTGACGTTGTCTTCGGCAAGCTCACCGACCCAGTACCGCCAGCCGGGCTCGTCGATGGCCTCGTGATCGCGCCCCAGTACAAGCTGATAGCCCACGGTGACTAGCGTCGCAGCGTCCATGGCCACAAGAAGTCCACTGTCGGGGATCTCGATGCTGGTGCTCAGCCGCCCCGCGAGCTCGTCGGCACCGCCGTCATCGGCCTCGCGATTGCGGAAGGCCCTGTAGGTGTCCTGCCCGTGCTCGGCAGCCAGGCCGAGAAGACTGCTGAACACAATGCCTTCGGGCTCCATAAACACCTCCTGTCAGTGGGGCACCGCCGAGGCCCTGCCAAACGAACCGGTCATCCATAGGTATCTGGCAGCGGGGAGCATGCCGAAACTCTCGCAGGCCACTACTGCGAACATAGCCGACTCCTGTCGACCCGCAACCTCGCCATGGGAGCAGCCGATCGCGTGGCGATTGCCTGAATCTCAGAATTTGCGCACCGCCAACGACACGAAGAAGAACTCCAGCGGCGCCCAGGCTCAACATTCGGCGCGACGCGCACGCCTCGCTCCCCGAGGCATGGTGTCAGCCGGAAAGACCCACACGCCGCGAACCAGCCACTGGTTCCCCCTCGCGGCTCACCGTCATCTCCGGGCGCAGCCGCGCGACGCCGCTGAACATGGCGCCGCGCGGGATCACTTCGAACTGGAGTGCATGCTCCAGCCATTGGAAGCATGTCTCCTCATGCGTCAGCCCGGTATGCAGGGCCAGGGCGACACTGTAGGCGCCCACCCCCAGCTCCAGCGGAACCCGGATGGTTACACTGAGCCGGTCACCGGCGTCCACGGCCAGCAGCTTCCCGAGCTGGGCGGAGTTGACGCCAAAGACTTCATGCCCGAAACGATCGCGGATAAGAAACCCCACGGTCAAATCGGGCACGGCCTGATGTGCATGAATCCGCAAACACAGCCGGCCTACCTCGCCGGGGTGGACACGATTCGACCCAGAACGCTCTCCCTGCAGACGGACGGCGTCAAAGACGACGCCACCGGTGCCAAAACCACGGTGATATCCAACCGCATCCGGGATGACAGGCGGGACGTCAGCCAGATACTGCATGTAGGCGTCGGCAACCGCCGCCGGCGCACCCGCTGCAGCGATCCGGCCATGCTGCAGCAATACCGCACGGTCACACAACGAGCGGATGGCCGCGAGATCATGCGCGACCAGGATGATCGCGCCGCCACGCCGCGTGAACGCCTGCAGGCGCGCAATGCACCGCTGCTGAAAACCCGCGTCGCCCACCGTCAGCGCCTCGTCAATCAAGAATGCATCGGGTTCGGCATGCATGGCGACAGCGAAACCGAGTCGCATACGCATGCCGGAGGAGTAGTTCTTGAGCGGCTCGTGAATTGCCGACCCCAGCCCCGAGAAGCGGAGGATGGCATCGCGACGCTCATCGAGCTGACGCCGCGTCATGCCAAGCAGCAGCCCGTTGGTCTGCAGGTTATCCAGTCCGGTGCGCTCGGGGCGAAACCCCGTACCGAGCTCCAGCAACGCCACCACACGGCCATGGCGTTGCACCCGGCCGCTCTCCGGCAACTGCACGCCGGCGAGCACCTTAAGCAAGGTGGACTTTCCGGAACCGTTGGCGCCAATTACCCCCAGAGTCTCACCGGAGCGCAACTCGAGACTGACATCGTCCAGGGCAACACGGCGGCGGAGACGACCGCGCAGCAACCCACACACCATGTCCCACGCCCCGGCGTGCACGTGGAATCGCTTGTAGAGCCGTTCGGCACGTAGCAGGACCAAGACACCCCCGGTAGCTGGTTTGCCTAGAGATAGTCGCGGATATGCCGCTCGCCTAATCGAACCACCGCCAGCGCCAAGGCGCATGCCAGCGCCGCCAGGACGGCGAGCCGCAACAACAACCCCGCATCCGGGGCTTCACCCAGGGCGAAGATGGATTGATAGGCGCTGACGAACCAGTATGCGGGATTCATTGTGGCCTGCGCCGCCGCGATTTGTTCAGGAACGATGTCGACAACCCACACGATGGGCGTGGCCCAGAACCACACCATGAGGACCGCCGTTACAAACTCCTGGATATCCTTGAGGAAGACATTCAGCGCGCCAAGCAGGAGGCCAATGCCCAGGGCAAGCGCCTGATGCGCCAGGTAGATCAGCGGTAACAGGACGAGCGCACCAGTGGCCGAGGGGTAGCCGGTAACAACCAGAGCGCTGGCAAAAACCAGCATGCCCACGAGAAAGGTAATGGTCTCACCGGCCACGACGCAAAGTGGCGGCACAATCAAGGGCAGGCGAATCTTGCTCAGCACATCCCGCCGGTCATGCAAGACCTCCGTCGTGCGCCGGATGGTGCCCGAGAACGCGAGCCATGGGAGCAGCCCGGCGATGAGGTAGACCCCGTAGCCGTGGAGCTCCTCGATACCGGGCAACCGAGCGCCCATTAACTGGGCGAATACCGCGAAGAATACGCTCACCAAGAGCATGGGGTGCACCACCGCCCAGACAATGCCAAGCACTGATCCGGCGTAGCGGTCCGCAAACTCCTGGCGTACCAGGCGAAAGAAGAGTGCACTGCTTATACGCACGTCATTGCCCTGCGCAGCCCGGGCCTTACTCAAGCCG
>NZ_SKOG01000268.1 GCF_007120195.1 Aquisalimonas sp. | reverse complement strand
GGCAATGGATCCGGGGCACCGGGGCCGGCAAGCCGCTTCTCGATGCGGCAACCGGCGCGCCCGTGGCCCATATCGACTCCACCGGGCTGGATTTCGTCGCAGCGCTGGATTGGGGCCGCCGCACCGGCGGTCCCGCCCTGCGCGCCATGACGTTTCACGAACGCGCCCTGATGCTCAAGGCGATCGGGCTCACACTGATGGAGCAAAAGGAGGAGTTCTACGCCCTCTCGACAGCGACGGGGGCGACGCGCACGGATGGCTGGGTCGACATCGAGGGCGGCATCGGCACCATGCTGTCCTATGCCTCCAAGGCGCGGCGCGAGCTGCCCAACACGCGGCTGCTTCTTGATGGCGATCCCGAACCGCTGTCTTCGGATAACAGCTTCTCGGGCCAGCATCTGCTCAGCCCGCTCGAAGGGGTGGCCGTTCACATCAACGCTTTCAACTTCCCCTGCTGGGGGATGCTGGAAAAGCTGGCCCCGACGCTGCTCGCCGGCATGCCGGCGATCATCAAGCCGGCCAGCCAGACCGCCTATCTGACCGAGCTGATGGTGCGGCGGATGCTGGATACCGGGCTCCTGCCCGACGGTGCGCTGCAGCTGATCTGCGGCGGGGTCGGCGATCTGCTCGACCATGTCACGGGCCAGGATGTCGTCACCTTCACCGGCTCCGCCGAAACCGGCCGCAAGCTGCGCACGCATCCCGCGATCATCGACAATTCCGTGCGCTTCACGATGGAGGCCGACAGCCTCAACGCCGCGATTCTCGGCCCGGATGCGGGACCGGACGCGCCGGAATTCGACCTCTTCGTGCGCGAGGTCGCCCGCGAGATGACCGTGAAGGCCGGGCAGAAATGTACCGCCATTCGCCGCGTCATGGTCCCGCGCAACCGCATCGATGCCGTCACCGAGGCGCTGAAGGCCCGCTTCGCGCGGACCACGCTCGGCCTTCCCGCACAGGACGGGATCCGCATGGGGCCGCTGGCCAGCCTGTCGCAGCGCGAGGAGGTGCGCGAACGAATCGCCGATCTGCGCCGGGACGCCGACATCGTGCTGGGCGACCTCGGCCGGATCGATCTCGCCTCCGGCGACCCCGAGGCGGGCGCCTTCATGAACCCGGTGCTTCTGCATTGCGACCGGCCCGGACAGGCGGATGCCGTGCATGACGTGGAAGCCTTCGGCCCGGTCGCAACGCTGATGCCCTATGACGACATCGATGAGGCGGTCGCGCTGGTCCGGCGCGGCAAGGGCAGCCTTGTTTCCTCGGTCTTCACCAACGACCAGCAGGTCGCGAACGCCGCGGTTCTCGGGATCGCACCGTTCCACGGCCGGGTGATGATCGGAAACCGCGACAGCGCACGCAGCTCCACCGGCCACGGCTCCCCGCTCGCCGTGCTCACCCATGGCGGGCCCGGCCGCGCCGGCGGCGGCGAGGAACTCGGCGGCATGCGCGCTGTGCAGCACTACATGCAGCGCACCGCGATTCAGGGAACGCCGCGGCTCCTGTCCGGCGTCGCCGGACGCTGGATGCCGGGCGGCCCGGCCCGTCACGACAGCGTGCATCCGTTCCGCAAGTCCCTCGCCGAGCTTGAGCTGGGCGATCAGCTCGTGACCGAGCCGCGCACCGTGACCCTCGACGACATCGAGACATTCGCGGCCTTCACGGGCGATACCTTCTACGCCCATATGGACGAGGATGCCGCGCGCGCGAACCCGTTCTTCGAGGGGCGCGTGGCGCATGGATATCTCGTGGTCTCCTTCGCCGCCGGCCTGTTCGTGGAACCGGCCCCGGGCCCGGTTCTGGCCAATTACGGGATCGACAATCTGCGCTTCATGACCCCGGTCTATCCGGGCGACACGCTGCAGGTTCAGCTGACCTGCAAGCAGATCAACCCGCGCGAGAACGCCGATTACGGCGAGGTCCGCTGGGACTGCAGCGTGACCAATCAGGACGGCGATGTGGTGGCGCAATACGATGTGCTGACGATGGTGGCCAAGTCTCAGGACTGACGCTGCTCAGAGGCCCGCGCCCCCGCCCCGGCCTCGGGACGGCGGACCCGACGCTGCGGGCGGGGCGGCACGCGCCCTCCGCGCCAACGGCGCGGGGGGCGGACAGGGTCTCAGGCTGCGTCAGCAGCCTGCCGCAAGGTCACGCCGGGCCGTAACGCGGCATTCAGCAGTTCGGCACATTGACGGCGAGGCCGCCGAGCGAGGTCTCCTTGTATTTCTCACTCATGTCGGCGCCGGTCTGGCGCAGCGCCTCGATGCAGTTGTCGAGCGGCATGAAATGCGTGCCGTCCCCGCGCAGCGCGAGGCTGGCCGCCGACACCGCCTTGATCGCGCCGAGGCCGTTGCGCTCGATGCAGGGCACCTGCACCAGCCCGCGCACCGGATCGCAGGTCATGCCAAGATGATGCTCCAGCGCGATCTCGGCGGCGTTCTCCACCTGCTCGGGCGTGCCGTCGAGCACCGCGCACAGCCCCGCCGCGCCCATCGCGGCGGCGGCCCCCACCTCGGCCTGGCAGCCGCACTCCGCCCCCGAGATGGAGGCGTTGTGCTTGACCAGCCCGCCGATCGCGGCGGCCGTCAACAGGAACTCCCCGACCCGTGCGGGACGCGCGCCAGGCACATGGTCGAGCCAGTAGCGCATCACGGCCGGAACCACCCCGGCCGCGCCGTTGGTGGGGGCGGTGACG
>NZ_SKOG01000184.1 GCF_007120195.1 Aquisalimonas sp. | reverse complement strand
GATTACTGGAACCTGGCACTGCCCCAGGAGACACGCAAGTATGTCCCGCGCCTGTTGGCCGCCAGTGCGCTGGTCAAGGATCCCCGTGCCTATGACATCGAGCTTGCCAGCATTCCCGACCAGCCCTATCTCAAGGTGGTCGAGCTGGACGGGCAGATTGACCTGGCAGTCGCCGCTGACCTGGCGGGGATGAGCGTCGAGGAGATCTACAGGCTCAACCCCGGTTTTGACCGCTGGGCCACGGACCCGGATGGGCCGCATCGGCTTGCGGTGCCGGTCAACAAGGCAGAACCTCTGGAAGCGAAACTGGCGGATCTGCCGCAAGAAGCGCGCATGCGCTGGCACCGCCATGAGATCAGGCCCGGTGACAGTCTGGAGGCGATCGCCCGGCAGTACCACACCACCGTGCGCACCCTGCAGAAGGCCAATGACATCAACGGTCATATCATTCGTGCGGGCTCCCACCTGATGATCCCCGCGGCCAGCGCCAACGCGGGCGCATCCTCTCACAGTGCAGCCAACCGCCTGAGCCCGCGGCACAGCCAGGGGCACCAGGGACAGCGCGTTGAGTACACCGTGCAGCCGGGCGACACGTTGTGGGGCATCGCGCGCCAACACGGCGTGGAAGTCCATCAGGTGGCGCGCTGGAATAGCGTGGCCCCCGCGGACCCGCTGCGCCCCGGCCAGCAGCTGGTGCTGTGGGTCGGCGGGCAGGGTGACATCCGGCGTGCCGGGGCACCACCCGCCAGCCTGCCGGTGATGCAATCCGTGAGCTACCGCGTGCGTCGTGGCGATACCCTGCACACCATCGCCCGGGAGTTCGGTGTGTCGGTCCAGGACCTGCGCCGATGGAACGACCTTGCACCGAATGCCTACCTGCAGCCGGGTGACACATTGTCGCTGGAGATCGACGTCCGCGAGCAGGACCGCAGTATCTGAGCGAACACCGTGGTCACCGCCTGCCCCCTGACTGACGGGGGCGGCGACGCCACGGGGTATCCCCCGGGCAGGTCAACGCCCCTGCTGGTGATCCGGCAGCGTGATGTTCAGCTCCAGGATTTCGCAGTCTCCTTCACGATCAACCTGGATCTGCACGGCGTCCTGGTCCACCTCGACGTACCGTCGGATAACCAACAGCAGCTCTTCCTGGAGCGCCGGCAGATAGTCCGGCCCACCGCGCTGTGCGCGCTCCCGTGCGACGAGAATCTGCAGACGTTCCTTGGCGACGCTGGCGGTATTCTTATTGCGCTGGGCGCGAAAGTATCCGAGCAGATTCATGTCTAGCTCCCGAACAGCCGGCCGAAGAAACCCTTCCTTGGAATGTCAGTGAAGCGCAAGGGCCGCTCCTGACCAAGGAAACGGGCAACGCCATCGGCATAGGCTTGTCCGGCATCCGACTCGTCTTCGAGGATGACCGGTATGCCGGCGTTGGAGGCGTTCAGCACCGCCTGGGATTCGGGGATGACCCCCAGGAGGTCAATGGAGAGGATCTCGCCCACGTCCTCCAGGCTGAGCATCTCGCCCCGCTTCACCCGGTCGGGCGAATAGCGCGTGAGCAGCAGATGCTCTTTCACCGGCTCACCACCCTGCTCGGCGCGGCGCGACTTGCTCGAGAGAATGCCGAGGACTCGATCCGAATCCCGAACCGAAGAGACTTCCGGGTTGGTCACCACGATGGCGTCGTCGGCGAAGTACATGGCCATCAGTGCGCCGCGCTCGATGCCAGCCGGGGAGTCGCACACGACATAGTCGAACTGGTCGCGAAGCTCGTCGAGCACCCGCTCCACGCCCTCACTCGTCAGGGCGTCCTTATCGCGCGTCTGCGATGCGGCCAGAACGTAGAGCCCGTCGACACGCTTGTCGCGTATCAGGGCCTGATTGAGGTTGGCGTCGCCGTTGATGACGTTGACGAAGTCATAAACCACGCGGCGCTCGCACCCCATGACCAAATCCAAATTACGCAGCCCGACGTCAAAATCCACCACGACGGTCCGATGACCGGCCCGGGCAAGCCCGGTTGCCAGCGCCGCGCTGCTCGTCGTTTTGCCGACACCCCCTTTACCGGAGGTCACCACGACGATCTTTCCCACTCTACACCTCCTGAATGCGTCCTCCGGCCCCATGCGTGCCGGTTACTGGGCGCCGTGACGGCCGCCATTGACTCCCGGGAGTGGTCCGATGCGGAGATCTTCTCCGTCCAGAAACACCTGCACCGCCCGCCCGAGGTACTGCTTGTCGAACTGTTCGTTAACGAGATACGTGCCGGCCACGGTTACCAGCTCGGCATTGAAGCCCATGCAGAAAATCCGTGCAGTGGCGTCCCCTCGCACGCCGGCCAGCGCACGCCCGTGCAGGGTGCCGTAAATATGGATATTTCCGTCGGCGAGCACTTCCGCACCGGGGCTGACCGACGACAGTATGATGAGATCACCGCCACGTGCATAGACCTGCTGCCCCGATCGCACCTGCTGGGTCACCACCGTGGACGGCGAACCCTCCGGGGGAGCCGCCTCTTCTTTCTCGGGGCGCCTGATGGCAGGGGTCTCCCGGCCGCCGGAGAACACACCAATGCCCGCCTGCTCGGCGGCACTGTGCCAGCGCTCGTCGCCACCACGAATCCCCACAGGCAGGAAGTCCCTGGCCCGCAGCAGGCCGACCAGGCCCGGCAGATCAAGGTGCAGGTCGGTGTCCGCCACCGCCTCCACGTCGAGGATGAGCGGCAGATGGCGGAAGAATTCCGGGGCCTGCTGCATACGCTGCTCGAGCGCCCGGCCGAGGGCATCCACGGACGGGGTGAGCAGGCGCAACACGGTCAGGGTCATCATGCGGCCCTTGAGCTCGAGGGCCTGGTCAGATTTTGCAGTTTTCTGGGTCATTCGGGCTCGCTTTGGTCGCACCGATAACGCGCAGCCCCCTCACCGCTGGAGGGGGCTGATCGGCGCATGTTATAGCGTGCTGCACGCGCAGCATCAAGCGTCGCTGAATCACGACTCCGCAAGAAGTTTGTTGATGCGGCGCACAAACGCGGCCGGATCGTCCACGTGACCGCCCTCGGTGAGCATCGCCTGGTCGAACAGCACATGGGCCCACTCGCTGAAGGTCGTGTCATCCTCCACCGACTGCAGACGCTGGATCAAGCGGTGCTCCGGGTTGATCTCCATCACCGGCTTACCGGCGGGGATCGTATGGCCGGCGGCCTTGAGCATACGCTGCATGCTGACCGCGAACTCGTGCTCCTCGACCACGAGGCAGCTCGGTGAGTCTGTCAGCCGGTGGCTGATGCGCACAGTCTTGACCTTGTCCCCCAGGACCTTTTCCAGGCGCTCCGCCAGCGGCTTGTAATTGGACTCCGTCTGCTCGCGCTCGGCCTTGTCGTGGGCATCATCCAGGTCGCCGAGGTCCAGATCGCCCTTGGCCACATGCGCCAGCTGCTTGCCATCGTACTCGCCCAGGTGTGAGACACACCACTCGTCCACCGGGTCACCGAGCAGCAGCACCTCGATCCCCTTCTTGCGGAAGATCTCCAGATGCGGGCTGTTCTTCGCCGCGCTGAAGCTCTCGGCGGTCACGTAGTAAATGGACGATTGGCCGTCCTTCATGCGGGCGATGTAGTCATCCAGGGAGACATTCTCCGTCTCGCTGTCGGTGTGCGTCGAGGAGAAGCGCAGCAGCTTGGCAATGCGCTCGCGGTTGCCGAAGTCCTCCGCCGGGCCCTCTTTCATGACGCGCCCGAAAGTGCTCCAGAACGTGGCGTAGTTCTCGGGCTCATCCTTTGCCATGGACTCGAGCCGGTCGAGCACCCGCTTCACCGAGGCCGACTTGATCTTTTCGATCTGCCGGTTGTGCTGCAGCAGCTCGCGGGAGACGTTCAAGGGCAGATCATCGGAGTCGATAACGCCGCGCACGAACCGCAGGTACCGTGGCATGAGATGCTCGGCGTCGTCCATGATGAACACGCGCCGGACATACAGATGCACGCCGTGGCGATGGTCACGATCCCAGAGATCGAACGGGGCGCGCTTGGGAATGAACAACAGCGAGATATAGCTGAGGTTGCCCTCGACCTTGTTATGCATCCAGGTGAGCGGCCCCTCGAAGTCGTGCGCCACCTGCTTATAGAAGGCCTCGTAGTCCTCATCGCTGATCTCGGACTTGGGCCGCACCCACAGCGCCGAGGCCTTGTTCACGGTCTCATCGCCGCCAGCCTCGTCCTCCTCGCCCGTGGGCTCCTTCGCCATGACGATGGGCAGCGAAATGTGGTCGGAGTACCGGCGGATGATCTGCCGCAGCCGCCAGCCATCCAGGAACTCATCCATGTCGTCACGCAGGTGCAGCACCACGCGCGTGCCGCGCTCTGGCAGCTCCACGTTCTCCAGGGTGTAGGCGCCCTCGCCGTCGGATTGCCAGTGCACGCCCTTGGCCGCCGGCTCGCCGGCGCGCCGGGTGAAGACTTCCACCTGCTTCGCCACGATGAATGAGGAGTAAAAACCAACCCCGAACTGGCCGATGAGCTTGGCGTCCTTGGCCTCATCGCCGGTGAGCTGGTTGAGAAAGCGCTGCGTGCCCGAACGCGCAATGGTGCCGAGATTCTCGATCACCTCTTCCCGGGTCATGCCGATGCCGTTATCGGTCACGGTGACGGTACGCGCCGTCTTGTCGTAGGCGACGCGGATGCCCAGCTCTCCTTCGCCCTCGTACAGCCCCTCCTCCTTGAGCGCCTCAAAGCGCAGGCGATCACAGGCATCCGAGGCGTTGGAGATCAGCTCCCGCAGGAAGATCTCCCGGCTGCTGTACAGCGAATGCACCATCAGGCCCAGCAACTGCCGGACCTCCGTCTGGAATTCGAGAGTTTCTTTCTCGGCGGCAACACTCATTGTTGTGACACTCCCCACTTCATTGTTGTCTCGCCGGCCACCGCACCCTGCACTCGCCCGCGCAGCAGCCGTCCCTCGGGAAGCGCGGCCCGGGTCGCGCCTTCCTTCTCGGCTGTTTTAATGGGCATGCGCGAGCGGGAATTCAACCCGTGCGCGGATTTCTCCATGAACATTGCCGGCCCGCAGAGTGGGTCACGCAACTGGTGTCCTGTACCGGTGTGGTCGCATCAATCACGCAAAAGGAACCCGCGCCCGGGGAAGGATCACCCGGGCGCCAACCAACTGGCCGCCTCAGAACAGTTCCGGCGATCTCTCCGGATCAATGGGCTCGGGCGCCCGGCTATTGAGGTCCCGCCCGGCAATCCACTCGCCTGTGACCATCTGGCCGTAGCCCATGCCGGGCCCGACCATCGGATAGACACTGGCGTTGTTGTCGATCATCACTTCCAGGAAGGCCGGCCCCTTGAAGTCGACGAACGCCTGCAGCGTCTCGCCCAGGTCTTTTCTCTGCGTGACGCGTCTTGCAAACGGATAACCGTCCGATTCAGCCGCCTTGACGAAGTCCTTGCGGTGCAGCGTCTTGTCACTGCCCGAGAAATTCTCGTTGAAGTACAGGCGCTGCCACTGCCGCACCATGCCGTCGCCCATGTTATTGAGCAGCAGGATCTTGACCGGCAGGTTGTAGTTGGTCACGGTTTCCATCTCGCCCAGATTCATGCGGATGCTGCCGTCGCCGTCGATATCGATAACGATCTTGTCCGGGCAGGCGAACTGCGCCCCAATGGCCGCGGGCAGGCCGAAGCCCATGGTGCCCATGCTGCCGGAGGTCAGCCACAACCGCGGCTCACGAAAATCACAATACTGGGCGGCCCACATCTGGTGCTGCCCCACCCCGGTGGTGATGATGGCTTCCCCACGGGTCGCCTTGTTCAGCAGCTCCACCACCTCATGGGGTTGGACCAGCTCCGTGTCGCGATCGTAGTTCATGGGGTGGTTGCGCTTGAGCTTTTGCACATGCTTCAACCACGGCGCGAAATCCCGCGCAAAGCCGAATTCCCGGCCGTGGTTCAGAAGCTGGCGCAGGCTGCGCCCGGCCTCGCCCACGTGCGCCCAGTCCACCACCTTGACCTTGCCGATCTCCGCCGCATCGATGTCGATATGGGCGATGTGCTCGGCGAGCGGTGCGAACTCATCCACCTTACCCGCCACCCGATCGTCGAAGCGCGCCCCCACCGCGATCAGGAAATCACAGTCCTCCACCGCGTAGTTGGCATAGGCCGTGCCGTGCATCCCCAGCATGTGCAGGGACAGCTCATCGGTGGTATCCATGGCGCCGAGCCCCATGAGCGTCGTCACCACAGGAATGTTGAATGCGCGTGCGAACTCGCGCAGCTCAGTCGAGGCATTGCCATTGATGACACCACCGCCGACGTAGAGCAGCGGGCGGTTGGACTTCTCCAGCATCTCGAAGAATTGCCGGCACTTGCGCTCGGAGAGCTTGGCCGCACGCAGGGAGTCCATGCGCTGGCGGTAGCCGCGCATCTCCAGCAGGCCCGAGCCCTTGAACTCGCCGACCCAGTTCTGCGTATTCTTGGGCACATCCACGACCACCGGACCGGGTCGCCCGGAGCGGGCGATCTCAAAGGCCGTGCGAATGGTCGCCTCCACCTCTTCGGGCCGCGTCACCAGGAAGACATGCTTGGCGCAACTGCCCATGATGTTGACGATGGGTGCTTCCTGAAATGCATCCGTGCCCATGGCACCGGTGGGCACCTGACCGGTGATCGCCACCACGGGCGTGGAGTCGGCCATGCTGTCGCGAATGGGGGTGACCGTGTTGGTTGCCCCCGGGCCGGACGTCACCAGGAACACGCCCACCTTGCCGCTGGCACGCGCATAGCCGGCGGCCATGAAGCCCGCCCCCTGCTCGTTGGCCGGGACGACCAGGCGCATGGGGTCTTGCTCGGCGCGGCGGTGCTTTTCGTTGTAGCGGAAAACCGCGTCGTAGGTTGGCAATATGGCACCACCGCTGTAGCCGAAAACGGTGTCAACGCCTTCGTCAGCCAGTACCTGGATGATCATCTCGGCGCCGCTCATGGTGGTTCCGGCCAGGGGGTGCTGCTTGCCTTTCTGTCGATTCATCATTGGGTCTTTTTCCCGTCGCGCAACGCTGGGGGGCACTAAACACTTGCCAACGCGACACTATAAATGGCTGATGTTCCAAGGCACAAGCCCATTGCCAGCAATTCCAATTATGGCGCCGGTGCCATGGCATGGCTGCACGCCATACCCGTAGGGCGGGTTAGCGCAGCGTAACCCGCCGTCGATGACATGGCGCCGCAGGCGCACGACTCAAATTGCGCCTGTGCGCCTGCGGCGCGGTTTGTTTGACGGTGCATTACGCTGGTGCTAATGCACCCTACACCCTCCGATCAGACCCGGTGGCGCTGCGCTTCAAGCGCTCCGGCGGCTGTCGGGTTCGAAATCCAGGGCGACCGAGTTGATGCAATACCGCAGCCCCGTGGGCTCGGGGCCGTCCGGAAAGAGATGCCCCATGTGGGCGCCGCAACGGCTGCACAGGACCTCTTCCCGGCGCATGCCCAAGCTGAGATCCGCCTCCACTTCGATCCGCTCGGCGTCCACGGGCGCCCAGAAACTCGGCCACCCCGTGCCCGAATCGAACTTCGTGCGCGTCTCGAACAGCGGCTGACCACAGCAGACGCACTTGAAGACACCCGGCTCTTTGACTGTATTGTAACGCCCCGAGAACGGCGGCTCCGTCCCTTTCTCGCGCGTCACGCGGTATTGCTCGGGGGTCAGTTCCTCACGCCATTGCGCGTCGGACTTTTCGATCTTGCTCATGGCGCTACTCCTCGCTGCATTCGACTGTGTAGTGTCCTATTACCGCGGCGCCAGGCGCTCGACGAGCGCTGGCAGCACCTGCGCGGCGGTGCCTCGCACGCTGGCCGTGACCTGGTGCGATAGTGGCGTCGGCTCGGGGTTGATCTCCACCACCACGGCACCGTGTTGCAGGGCCAGGAGCGGAATCCCCGCCGCCGGATGCACGAGCCCGGACGTGCCCACGCTCAGCAGCACCTCCGCCCGGGCGGCGGCCTGCATCGCCCCCTCCCAGGCCCGCTCGGGAAGCGCTTCGCCGAACCACACCACGTCAGGCCGTAAGGGGGCAGCGCATTGGGGACACCGCGGCGGGCCGCCTTCGGCTACTGGAGGCAGAGGATCGCGCACCTCCATTCCCTCGCTGGAGCAGATAATGCGATGGAGATTACCGTGGAGTTCCAGGACCCGATCGCTGCCCGCGCGCTGGTGCAAACCGTCCACGTTCTGGGTCACGACGGTGAACGCCTTCACACGCGTCTGCCATGTCGCCAGGGCTTGATGCCCAGCATTGGGCTCGACGCCGGCGACAAGTTCCCGCCGCCATGCATACCACTGCCAAACCAGCGCCGGGTCGCGGGCGAACGCCTCGGGCGTCGCCAGATCGGACGGCTCGTATCGCGCCCAGAGACCGGTCTGTGCGTCCCGGAAGGTGGGCACGCCACTCTCCGCGGACATGCCGGCCCCGGTGAAGACCACCAGCGAACGCGCCCCCGCAAGTTGGCTGATGATCCCCTCGCTCAGTGAATCCACGAAGCCTCTCTCAGCGTTCTTCGGCCGTTGCCGGCCCGCGGGCACATTATTCAATACGGGCCGATTCCCATACAATGCCGTCGTTTCGGGTCAAATCTGGTCTCCTGTAACCCAGGCGCCCGTTCGTTTTGCAAGAGCAACATGAGTACGTGAATGAGTGAAATCATGCTGATTAACGTCTCGGGCCAGGACAAGCCCGGGCTGACCCACTCGCTGATGGACATCCTCGCCACGTACGACGTGGGCATTCTGGACATCGGGCAGGCGATGATCCATGACACGCTGTCGCTGGGCATTCTCGTGGAAGTCCCCAACCAGGACGCACTGTCACCGGTCCTCAAGGACGTGCTGTTCCATCTCCACCACCAGGGCATGCACGCGCGGTTCACGCCGGTCACCCGTGAGGCCTATGCACAGTGGGTGCAGGGCGAAAACGAGCCGCGCTACGTGTTCACCCTCCTCGGGCGGCGGATTACCGCCGAACAGATCGCCCGGGTGAGCAAGGTCATCAGCGATAACGGGCTGAACATCGAGGACATCGTGCGCCTGTCCCGCCGGGAGCCACTCTACAAGACCGAGGGGCTGGGGCGGGCGTGCATCGAGCTCACCGTGCGCGGCAAGCCGCTGGATCTGGACGTCATGAAGCAGCACTTTCTGCATCTGTCCCAGGAAATGCATATCGACATCAGCTTTCAGGCCGACACCGTCTACCGCCGCAACCGCCGCCTGGTCGTGTTCGATATGGACTCCACGCTGATCCAACAGGAAGTCATCGACGAGCTGGCCAAGCGGGCCGGGGTCGGCGATGAAGTCAGCAAGGTCACCGAGGCGGCGATGCAGGGGGAGATCGATTTCCGCGAGAGCCTGCGCCGGCGGGTGGCCCTGCTCGAGGGCCTGGATACCTCCGTTCTCGACGAGGTGGCGCAGGAGCTGACCCTGACCGAGGGCGCCGAGCGGCTGATCCGCACGCTGAAGTCATTCGGTTACACCACCGCGATCGTCTCCGGGGGCTTTAGCTACTTCGGCCGCCAGCTGCAAAAGAAGCTTGACGTCGACTACGTGTACGCCAACGAACTGGGCATCGTGAATGGCAAGCTCACCGGTGAGGTCGAAGGCCCGATCATCGACGGTGATCGCAAGGCGGCGCTGCTCCAGGAGATTGCCCACCGCGAGGGGCTGACCCTGGAGCAGGTCATCGCCGTTGGCGACGGCGCCAACGATCTACCCATGCTGCGGCTGGCCGGCCTGGGCGTGGCATTCCGGGCGAAACCGCTGGTCAAGCGCAGCGCCCGTCAGTCGTTATCCGCCCTCGGCCTGGACGGGATTTTGTACCTCATCGGAATCAAGGATACGGACGCCGAAGAGACCGGCCAGAGCCCGCCCTGACGCAAACCGGTGCGGGTGCGGTAGCGCCCCATACGCGCCGCGAGGTTATGAGCGCCGATTGCCCGCGTGCCAACTTCGTCTAGCCGTGGGCCAATTTCCTGACTGTTCCGCATGGCTGTGGCGTGCTACACCTCCCTGGTAGCAGTTAGCGGTAAAACAAGTGAGAGGAGTCTGTCATGTCCGCAAATATCGTCCTGCCGCGCCATATCCGTCTCGGTGCTGGCGCGAGCCGGGAACTGGGCGCAGTACTGCAGCAGCTCGAGGTCAGGCACCCGTTCATCGTCACCGATCAGGACATGGTCAAGTTCGGCTATCTGGACACCATCACCAAGGGACTCGACGAGGCGGGCATTCCCTACGTCGTGTTCCCCGACACCGTGCCGGACCCCACCGTCGCATCGGTGAACAAGGGTGTCGAGGCGCTGAAGAAAAGCGATCACGACGG
>NZ_SKOG01000002.1 GCF_007120195.1 Aquisalimonas sp. | reverse complement strand
GCGTTTCATCGCCGTCATCGAGCCAGTGAATCCGGCGTTGCATGCGTCACCTCTGCGCGTTTGCCCCGTTCAGCTTGTAAGGGCTGTGTTTGCCCATTTCCATGATGTAGCGTCTCACCAGCGGTGTTTCCCGCTCCAGGAAATCGCCGATCGCCTCGCGGAAGCGTGGGTCGGCGATCCAATGCCCGGAGTAGGTCGCGGTCGGCAAAAAACCCCGACTGATCTTGTGCTCGCCCTGTGCACCGGGCTCGAAACGCTGAATGCCCTGGGCAATGCAGTACTCAATTCCCTGGTAGTAACAGGCCTCAAAGTGCAAGCCCGGCACTTCGGTACAGCCGCCCCAGTAACGACCGTAGAGGCTGTCATGGCTGCGGAAAAGCAGAGCCGCGGCGATCAGCTCGCCGGCCCTGCGGGCCTGGACCATCAGCACCCGATCACCGAGCGTTGCCCCGCAATGCGTGAAGAACTGCCATGTTAGCAGCGGACTATTGCCGTGCTGACGAAACGTCTGGGCATAAAACCCATGGAACGCGCGCCATTCGGCGGCCGTGATCTCCGCACCGGTCTTGAGCTCGACATTGACGCCTGCCTCCATCACCTGACGCCGCTCCCGGCGAATACTCTTGCGCCGCCGCGAGGTCAGCCGATCAAGGAAATCCTGAAAATCACGGTACCCTGGATCATTATGCCAGTGAAACTGGCAGCCTGTCCGCCGTAGCAGCCCGCTGTCACCAAGATGCTTTGCCTGGCCGGGCTCCGGGAACAGCCAGTGCGCCGAGGAAAGATGCTGTTGGCGCACGAGCATGCGCGCCGCTTCAACAGCAACGGCAATGGTATCGGCCATGGGCTGGTCTGCCCGCACGAGGACACGCGGCCCGGTTGCGGGCGTGAATGGGACCGCATGGACGAGTTTCGGGTAATAGGGCACGCCATGGCGCTCGTAGGCATCCGCCCACGCCCAGTCGAACACGAACTCGCCCCAGGAATGGCCCTTGAGATAGCCTGGCATGGCCGCTGCGATGCCCTGATGATCGCGGAGCACGAGGTGATAGGGTTGCCAACCCACCGCCGCGGAGAGGGAACCGGTGGTCTCCAGACCGCAAAGAAACTCGTGCCTCAGGAACGGATTGTCCGTTCCGGGCAATTCATTCCATTCAGCGGCGGGGATTGTGGTTAGATCGGTGACCACGGCAGCATCCATGGCGCGATGGTAGAGTGCGCCAGCGGCCACTGTCGAGCGCTTTTGCCGATGGCAGGAACAGGCAGCCAGCATCGGCGGGATCCGGTACACTAGTGGATCGAAATTTTTTGGTCAGCGGCGCCCATGTGAGGCGCCACAGTGACGGTTTCCTTTGCCTCGCCGGGATCGCCAACGAAACGACTGTGACCCAGTCCAGCGCATTGCGAAATATCATGTGATATAGTAACTTGTCCTCTACAGTTGACGTACAATATTATATGAATGGATGGGCACTCATCGGGCAAGGGCCAAGATGAGAGCTTGGTCGTTTTCTAGAGGCGCGGGCATTGGATTTCTCGAACATGGATGGGCTGATCTGCCGTGGCTAGTGTTCTGATTGACGAGTGCGCGCCATTCCTGCGCAGCGCCGCGCTCCTGTCGTCAGGCGACGGCGCGCGGGTGTGGCAAGCCCGCCTGAACCACCTCGCGCGCAACCAACAACGCAACCGAGGGACCGCCGCGGGCCTGAAGGGCGGGCCCCTGCACCACCGGCACCGCGCCGCTCCTCCTCGAGGTCGATTCGGTTACGCCGCCGTCGGCGCCCTGTGCGCTGACGACAGGGTGAACTTCAACATTAGCGCACAATTATGAACCAGCACACGAGTTCCAATCCCGGTCCCCGCGCCGGCAGCAAACTCCCATCCCCGCTTGGTCATCACGTCAGCCGAGGGCTGCGAGAAGCGATGCTGTTTCTGCTCCTGGCTGTGGCGATCTATCTCCTGGCGGCTCTGGTTACGTACCACCCGAATGATCCGGGCTGGAGCTTCACGGGTGTCGGCGGGCCAGTGGAAAACGCCGGTGGCGTTGCCGGCGCCTGGTTTGCCGACCTGTCTTTGTATCTATTCGGTTATCTCGCTTATCTGTTTCCCGTTATGATCGCGCTCTCCGGCTGGCTCGCCTGGCGCTGGCAACGCCGTGATGGCGCGTTCCACTGGGGCGTGTTCGGCCTGCGCAGCCTGGGATTCATCCTGACACTGGCCTCCGGGGCCGGCCTGGCGACACTGCATGTGGAGGCACTGCCGCACACGGTGCCCTTGCACTCAGGCGGAATCCTCGGGGATCTCATTGGCGGCGCCCTGGTGGCGATGTTCAGCTTCCTCGGGGCCACGTTGCTGCTGCTCGCCGTGTTCCTGGCGAGCGTCACCCTGTTCACGGGGTTGTCCTGGCTCAGCCTCATGGACCTGGTCGGGCGCCTTTGCCTCAACGCATTCAGTGCCCTGGGCAAGGGGATCACGCGCCTGAGGGACAGTTGGGCGGGCCGCCACGCGCGACGCGCCCGGCGAACGGTCCTTGAGCCGGACAAGGGCCAGGAGCGCACACGCAAGGCGCCCCAGATCGAGCCGGACAAGCCCGCGCCCAAGTCGAGCAAAAAGGTCGCCAAAGAGCGCCAGATGCCGCTGTTTAGGGCGGAGCCCACGGGCGACGGGCTGCCGCCGGTCACGTTGCTCGATGCGCCGCCACAGCACCAGGCGGGGTATTCGAAGGATGCCCTGGAAGCGATGTCCCGCCAGCTGGAGATGAAGCTGGCGGATTTTGGCGTGGAGATCGAGGTGGTCGCGGTGAAACCCGGACCGGTCATCACCCGCTTTGAGGCCTTGCCCGCCGCCGGCGTCAAGGTCAGCCAAATCAGCAACCTCGCCAAGGATCTCGCCCGGGCGCTGTCGGTTCTCAGCGTGCGCGTGGTGGAAATCATCCCCGGAAAATCTGTCGTCGGACTGGAGATCCCCAACGAAAACAGGCAGACCATCGCATTCAGCGAGATCGTGCGCGCCCAGGCCTGGGAGCGGGCGCAGTCACCGCTGTCCATGGCACTCGGCAAGGACATCGGTGGTGAGCCGGTGGTGGTGGACCTGGCCAAGATGCCACACCTGCTGGTGGCAGGGACGACCGGCTCCGGGAAATCGGTTGGCGTCAACGCGATGATTCTCAGTCTGCTCTACAAGAACCGGCCGGAAGACGTGCGGTTAATCATGGTTGACCCGAAGATGCTGGAGCTGTCCATTTATGATGGCATCCCGCATCTGCTGGCCCCCGTGGTTACAGACATGAAAGAGGCGGCCAACGCGCTGCGGTGGTGCGTCGGCGAAATGGAACGTCGGTACCGCCTCATGGCGGCTCTTGGTGTGCGCAACATCGCCGGCTATAACCGTAAGGTACGCGAGGCCAGCGAGCGCGGCGCGCCGTTGGCGGACCCGCTTTGGAAACGCCCCGACGACGATCCCGAGGCGCAGGCGCCAGAGCTTGAGCCCCTGCCGTTTATCGTCGTGGTGGTCGATGAATTCGCAGACATGATGATGATGGTCGGCAAGAAGGTCGAGGAGCTGATCGCGCGCCTGGCGCAGAAGGCCCGCGCCGCCGGCCTGCACTTGATTCTGGCCACGCAGCGACCGTCGGTGGACGTCATCACCGGCTTGATCAAGGCCAATATACCGACCCGCATCGCCTTTCAGGTCTCCTCCCGGGTGGACTCACGCACCATCTTGGATCAGATGGGTGCCGAGTCCCTGCTCGGACACGGGGACATGCTCTACCAGTCGTCCGGTAGCAGCCTGCCCACCCGCGTCCACGGCGCTTTCGTGTCCGATAATGACGTCCACCGTGTCGTCAACCACCTCATGGAACTGGGGGAGCCCGAGTACGTCGACGGCATCCTCGAGGAGACGTCCAGCAATGGCCCCCTTCCCGGTGTCCCGGGCGAGGACGGCGTCGATGGCGAACAGGATCCGTTGTACGATCAGGCGGTCCATATTGTCGCCGAGACCAGGCGCGCTTCGATCTCGGGGGTGCAGCGGCGGCTCAAGATCGGCTACAACCGTGCTGCACGCCTCGTCGAACAGATGGAACAAAGCGGGGTCGTGGGGCCTCTGCAATCGAACGGCGGACGCGACGTTCTGGCGCCGCCACCACCAAAGGATTGAAGAACATTGTGAGCATTTTTTTGATGAGACGAACCACGATCCCGCGCATTGCCGTGTTGGTCCTTGGCTTGCTCGCCGCCGCGCTGGCCTCCACGCCGGTAGCGGCTGACCCGCGCGCGGCCCTGGAGTCCTATTTCAACGATGTGGACACCCTGGAAGGTGACTTCGAACAGGTCGTACGCGACGAGGACGGGCGCATCCTGGAAGAGAGCCGCGGCACCATGGCAATACAGCGGCCCGATCGTTTCGACTGGTTATACGAGGAACCCTTCGAGCAGCGCATCGTGGCCGACGGCGAGCGTTTGTGGATCCACGACAAGGACCTTTACCAGGTCACCGTGCGCCCGCTGCAGGAAACCCTGGGGACGGGGCCGGCGGTGCTGCTCAGCGGACAGTTGGCCGGGCTCGAGGAGCAGTTTCGCATCGAGGTGGACGAAGACTGGATCGTATTGACGCCGCGAGACGAATCCTGGGAAGTGGAGGGGGTGCGGCTGCGCATAGCTGACGGTGTGCCGGCGGAAATTCTGGTGCGCGACGGCCTGGGCCAGGAAAACCAGTTAATCCTGCGCAACGTGCGCACCAACGAGACGCTGAACGCCGAGCGTTTCCGTTTCGAGCCCGACGACGATATGGACGTCATCGAGCAGGGCACCGACACCCCTTGACCAGGCACGCGCCCGTCCGGCCGCTGGCTGACCGGATGCGGCCGCGAACCATCACGGAATTTCTGGGACAGGACCACCTGCTGGGGCCGGGCAAGGCCCTGCGCCGCAGCATCGAAGCCGGCCACCCGCACTCGATGGTGCTGTGGGGTCCGCCGGGTACGGGCAAGACGACCCTGGCGCGCCTGGTGGCTGAAGCCAGCGAGGCGCGCTTCATGAGTCTCTCCGCAGTGATGAGCGGCGTGAAAGACATCCGCGCCGCCGTGGAGGAGGCGCGCGCGCGACGCGAGCACGGTCAGGCCACGATCCTGTTCGTCGATGAGGCGCACCGGTTCAATAAGAGTCAGCAGGACGCGTTCTTGCCGTTCGTGGAGGACGGTACGCTGGTCTTTATCGGCGCCACCACGGAGAACCCCTCGTTTGAGTTCAATAATGCACTGCTCTCGCGCGTGCGGACCTACGTCTTGCGGGCCTTGTCCCGGGAGGCGCTCCGAGGGCTGCTGCACAGGGCTGTTGCGGATGCCGAGCGCGGTCTGGGTGACCGCGGCCTCAGCGTCGAACCGCAGGCCATGGATCAGCTCGTGGAACTTGCCGACGGCGACGCCCGGCGCGGCCTGACGCTGCTTGAGATCGCCGCGGATCTCGCCGATCGCGGCGTCATCGACCCGTCCGTGCTGGCGGAGGCATCAGCCTCCGGCCTGCGCCGTTTTGACAAGGGTGGCGAGGCCTTCTACGACCAGATCTCCGCGCTCCACAAGGCCGTCCGCGGCTCGGACGCCAACGCCGCACTGTACTGGTATTGCCGCATGCTCGACGGCGGCTGCGACCCGCTGTACGTGGCGCGGCGGGTGGTTCGCATGGCCTCGGAGGATATCGGCAATGCCGATCCCCGCGGCCTTCAGGTGGCGCTGAACGCCTGGGAAGCGCAGGAACGGCTGGGTAGCCCGGAGGGTGAGCTCGCCATTGCCCATGCCATCGCGTATCTCGCCAGCGTACCCAAGAGCAACGCCGTCTACAGCGCCTACAACGCAGCCACGAAGGCGGCGCGGGAGCATGGCTCCCTGGAAGTACCGCTGCACCTGCGCAATGCGCCGACCAAGCTCATGCGCCAGCTTGGCTACGGCGAGGAATACCGCTACGCCCACGACGAGCCTGAAGGGTATGCGGCCGGCGAGGATTACTTCCCCGAGGACATGCCACCGCAACGCTTCTACGAGCCCCTGCCGCGCGGTCTGGAAGCAAAGATCCGCGAGCGCCTCGAGCGTCTGCGCACCCTGGACAACCAATCCCCTTGGCGCCGCCGGCCTAAGCCGAAATGACCACACCCCCGGCCACCCCGACACAGTCAGGCACCAAGACCTGGCCCGGCGTGGAGTCGTATAACCCACGCCTTATTTTCACCGCCTTATTTTCACCCACCTGACCCGGTACAATGCGCGCTCCGTCGGACAGCGCCATGAGGGATAACCGGACATGCTCGACCCCCGCGAACTGCGTCGTGACCCGGAAGGCACCGCTGCAGCCCTGGCCCGGCGCGGATACACCCTGGACGTTGACGCCTACCGGCGCTTGGACGGGCGCCGCCGCGAACTCCAGATGCGGGTGCAGGAGCTGCAAAACGAGCGTAATCGCCGGTCCAAGGCCATCGGCAAGGCCAAGGGGCAGGGCGAGGCCCTCCAGCCGCTCCTGGACGAGGTCTCCAGCCTGGGGGATCAGCTCGATGCCGCGAAACAGCAACTCGAGGCGCTGCAGAGCGAACTCGACGCCCTGTACATGGACCTTCCCAACACCCCCCAGACGGACGTCCCCGACGGGAACGACGAGGACGACAACAGGGAAGTCCGCCGCTGGGGTGAGCCGCCGCAGTTCGCGTTCCGCCCGGCGGATCATGTCGATTTAGGCAGCCGTAACGGCCTGATGGATTTTGAGGCGGCCGCGCGCCTGACGGGCTCGCGCTTTGTGGTCCTCCGGGGTCCGATGGCGCGGCTCCACCGTGCGCTGGTGCAGTTCATGCTCGATCACCAGGGTGCACGCGGCTATGAAGAGGTCAATGTGCCCTACGTCGTCAATGCCGAGAGTCTGCGGGGAACCGGGCAGTTGCCCAAGTTCGGCGACGATCTCTTCGCCCTGGCCGGCGAGCAGGCCTACTACCTGATCCCCACGGCTGAGGTGCCCCTGACCAACCTGGCCCGGGGGCGGATTCTCGAGGCCGACGAGCTGC
Source organism: Aquisalimonas sp. (assembly GCF_007120195.1). Classification (GTDB taxonomy): domain Bacteria; phylum Pseudomonadota; class Gammaproteobacteria; order Nitrococcales; family Aquisalimonadaceae; genus Aquisalimonas. The sequence goes on along the minus strand of NZ_SKOG01000002.1, from coordinate 58,100 downwards.
CCCTGCGCTTTGTCTGTCATTCCCCGTGCTTCCGCGCCGAGGCCGGCTCCCACGGCAAGGACACGCGCGGCATGATCCGCCAGCACCAGTTCGAGAAGGTGGAGCTGGTGCAGATCGTTCGCCCGCAGGACTCCGACGCGGCGCTGGAAGGGCTCACCGCCGACGCCGAGGCAGTGCTCCAGGCCCTGCAGCTTCCCTATCGGGTGATGCTGCTGTGCAGCGGGGATATGGGGTTCTCGGCGGCCCGCACCTACGACCTGGAGGTCTGGCTCCCCGGCCAGGCGCGCTATCGCGAGATCTCGTCGTGCAGTAATTGCGAAGCCTTCCAGGCGCGACGCATGCAGGCACGCTGGCGCAACCCCGATAGCGGCAAGCCGGAGCCTGTGCATACGCTCAACGGCTCGGGGCTGGCCGTTGGGCGCTGCCTGGTGGCCATCCTGGAAAACTACCAGCACGCCAACGGACGGGTGCGGATGCCCGAGGTACTGCGCCCCTACATGGGCGGACAAGAGTGGCTCACCACCTGAAAGCAGAGCGTGTCACTGTCTCCCTTTCGCCACACTTGTCAACGGCCGGATTTGGAGGATAGTAAGCCGGGATTCGGCAACCCAGCCGGAGTGGCAACGTGCGAGAAGCCTGATCACCCCGACCGTCTTCACTGCTGCGCGCACACACATCGCGTGGCGCGAGCTGTGAGTGTCGCGGGATAGGGTGTTGATCGGGGGACGCGAGCTAACAAGGAGCGAAACAACTTGGAACACAAACCAGCAAGTCAGCCCATGGAGGCCCTGTTCGATGGCATGGCCGCGACATCCCGGCAATTCTGGGATCAATGGCAACAGACACCGAGCACACACGTTAGCGCCGATGACCTGACTCGGGAGGTGGATCGATCTTTTTGGGAGGGGCTTGAGGTCTCTGAACGACTGGTTCACGGAACGATTCAGGTGGAAAAAGAGATGATCGCGCAGTGGTGTGGGTCAGTATCAACTCTCACCGAGCAGCCCGGAGATGGCAGTGGGGCTGCGCAACAGTGGGGCGAGATGATGGAGAGCTGGCTCGATCTGCGTACCCGTATGTGGGAGCAGTGGTTCCAGGAAGTGCGGCGTATCGAACAGCAGACCCTGCCGTTGTTCCTACGGGCCGTGGACGAGACGGCTGGGGACCCGGAGATCGCCCCGGTCCCTGCCGCGGGTGATTCGGCCTCGGCACCAACCCAGGAGATGCAGGCGGAGCAGAGCACGGTCCCACCCGCTTCGGCTATCAAGTCGGCGCGGTCCGGGGGCAGAAAACAGGCCGATCTGGACAGCTGATGGTTACGGGACACTAACAAGCCGGGGACGGACGTACTGCGTCCCCGGCGAGCCCCCATCAGCGCTGCGCAAGAGCCGGTTCGAGTTCCTTGAACATCGCTGCACGCTCCTCATGCGTACGCACCGCCATGGAGCGCTCCACCACGTCGCGGGTCAGGTGCGGTGCAAAGAGTTGAATAAATTCGTACATGTAACTGCGCAGATAGGTTCCCCGGCGGAAGCCGATATTGGTGACGCTGGACTCGAACAAATGCCCGGCGGGGATGGCTTTGAGGCCCGGATCCCGCTCCGGTTCGTAGGCCATGGTGGCCACGATCCCCACCCCGAGCCCGAGCCGCACGTAGGTCTTGATGACCTCTGAATCGGTCGCCGTGAAGACCACCTCCGGTTCCAGACCACGCTGGCGGTAGGCCTTGTCCAGCTTGGAACGGCCGGTGAAGCCGAACACGTAAGTCACCAGCGGATACTTGGACAGGGACTCGAGTGTCAGCGGGTCCTCTTCCAGCAACGGGTGGCCATCGGGGACAATGACACTCCGGTTCCACCGGTAGCAGGGCATCATCACCAAGTCCTCGAACAGGTCGATGGCCTCCGTGGCGATGGCGAAGTCCACACCGCCGTGGGCCGCCAACTCTGCGATCTGCATCGGCGTTCCCTGATGCATGTGTAGGCTGACACGCGGATAGCGCTCGCGGAATGCACTGACCACCCCCGGGAGCGCGTGGCGGGCCTGGGTGTGGGTTGTGGCAATGGACAAGCTGCCCCGGGCGTCGTCCAGGTGCTCTTCCGCAATCGAACGGATGTTATCCACATCACCCAGGACCCGTTGTGCGGCTTGCAGGATTTCCTTGCCGGCGGCTGTCACTTGCGTGAGGTGCTTGCCGCTTCGCTCGAAGATCTGGACGCCCAATTCGGACTCGAGCATCCTGATCTGTTTACTCACTCCTGGTTGCGAGGTGTAGAGCGCCTCGGCGGCCGCCGAGACGTTGAGGTCGCGGCGAGCGACCTCGCAGATATAGCGCAGCTGATTGAGCTTCATGAAAGGCCCCGCGGGAGTCAATTCGCTATATAACACATTCGCATATCACTAAATGAAATTGCTTCTTTTGTAAATAAGGGTCTGGCGTTAGTCTCCTGCAACCGATGGGTTGACACATCCTCAGGCGGCGCCGGGGAGGCGAGGTTCAATGACTGATGCGCTCACACTCACACTGAGCACGCGCGGCAAGCCAGTGCTCGTCCTCGGTGGCTGCGCCGATGGCGACACTCGGCTCCAGTGCCTGCAGCTGCGTGCGACGCTGTTCAGGGGATGGGGTCGCACCCGTGTCCCCGACGTTGAACCGGTCTCGCCGCCGGACTCCCGCGAGGCCCTGGAGGCCATGGTGCGGCGCAGTGCCATGGTGATCATTCTGGACCTCTCGGAAGCCGATGCGCAGGCCCTGGCTGACGCGGCAATCGACGCCGGGGTGCCGTTGTGGATCCCAGAACGGCCCGAGCAGGGAACGGCCCGGCCGCTGGCGCCGTCTCAACCCCCGGTGCAGTCACCCGCAGGGGCGCCTGGTGCTGACGCGGCTGTTGCGCCGGGCCCAGGAACCGAGGCGTCAACCGATCAGGCCGCAGACGGGCAACCGACTCGCCGTCGCGGTGACGTGAGTCTCGTTGGCGCGGGACCGGGCGCTCCCGATCTGCTCACCCTGCGGGGCATGCGAGCATTGCAACAGGCGGATGTGGTCATTTACGACCGGCTGGTCGCGGCAGCATTGCTGGATCTCGTGCCCGCGCATGCCGAGCGCATTTTCGTCGGCAAACGCCGCCAGGACCACACGCTTCCCCAGCACGCGATCAACCAGCTCCTCCTGGATCGCGCCGGAGCCGGCAAGCGCGTGGTCCGCCTCAAAGGCGGGGACCCCTTCATCTTTGGACGCGGTGGTGAGGAGATCGAACACCTGATGGACGCGGGCATTCCGTTCCGCGTGATACCGGGCATCACTGCGGCCAGCGGTTGCGCCGCCTACGCCGGCATCCCGCTCACCCACCGGGACTACGCCCAGTCCTGTGTATTTGCCACTGGCCATCGCAAGAATGGGGCACTGGATCTGGATTTTCGCGGCCTGGTGCGCGAGGCGCAGACGCTCGTTTTTTACATGGGGCTGCACAGCCTGCGGGAGCTCTGCGACGGCCTGGTCGCCCACGGCATGCGGGAGGATATGCCCGCAGCGCTGGTGCAGCAAGGCACCACAGTCGCTCAGCAGGTCATCGTCGCCCCACTCACGCAGCTTCCCGCGGCAGTCGAACGGGCAGGGATCCGCGCCCCCACGCTACTGATCATCGGCGAGGTGGTGAGACTGCGCGAGCGCTTGGCCTGGTTCGATGGCAGCAACGAAGCGATGGCCTGGGCCGAGGCGACGACACCCGGACCGGTGGTGCCACCGGAGTAGGGGTAACGCGCCGCTGCCGGCCCGCGACATGCCGGACCGGCGACGCCTCAATCATCGCCACCGAACGCCATCAGCAAATGCAACAAGCTGGTGAAGAGGTTGTAGATGGCAATGTAGAGGCCCACCGTCGCCATGATGTAGTTCGTCTCGCCGCCGTGCACCAGCGCGCTGGTCTGGTACAGGATGAAGGCGGACATCAGCAGCACGAACATGGCGCTCACGGCCAGCATCAGTCCCGGCAGCTGGAAGACCAACGCGCCCAGGCCAGCCAAGAACGCCACCAGGATGCCGGCAAACAGAAAGCCGCCCATGAAGGAGAAATCCTTGCGGGTGGTCAGCGCATACGCGGACAGGCCGATGAAGATCGCGGCCGTACCGCCAAAGGCCGTCATGACGATTTGCCCACCGTTACTGACGGCGGTCAGGTAGAAGCTGATCAGCGGCCCCAGCGTGTACCCCATGAAACCCGTCAACGCGAACACCGAGAGCAACCCCCAGGCGCTGTTCTTCAGGGCATTGGTCAGAAACAGCAGACCGAAGTATCCGCCGAGAACCAGGAACCATGGCATGGGGGGCGCATTGGTGGCCATTGCCACGCCCGCCATGATGGCGCTGAATGCGAGGGTCAGGGACAACAGGGAATACGTGTTGCGGATGACCTTGTTGGTCTCGATCGCCCGTGCACCGCGGGTGCTGACGACACGCTCGTGGCTTGTCATTTCGTTCTTGCCTCCTTGAGTTGATTCCAGCCCAGGGGTCGTAGACTCCCCGGGTCGACGGCGACATTCTAGCGCGAAGCCGCGCGCTGCACGATCCTAACAACGTGGCTGGTGTCAGATTCCCTGGGCCCGATGGCGCCTGTCAATGCAACAGACCTCCCTGGCGGCAACCGGGTTCCCGCAACGGCGGGTTCCCGCAACGGCATGAATCAGTTTGCCGCCTCAGGCAACGCCCGCTGCACGATGGCATTCAGGTCCGCGCCCCTGGACAGACCACCGTACATCAGCGTGCGCTCCGGGCCGAGGCGAGCGGTGCAGAAGGCATCGGCAACCGCCGGAGTGCCGGCGCGCACGAGCAAGGACCCTTGCATGGCGAGCACCATGTCCTCCACTAGCATCCGCGCATCAGAGGGCGAATCAGCAGCGCCATGCAGACGCCGCTCGATGCGTTTTACCGCCGCATCCAGACAGCGGTTCTCGCCCTGCGTGCGTCGCAGTTCCGAGAGCATCACTTCCACGGTTTCCGGGTTCTTGTGCATGGCCCGCAAGACATCCAGGCACTGGATGTTGCCAGAGCCCTCCCAGATCGCGTTGACCGGCGCCTCGCGGTACAGGCGCGGCAAGGCGTGTTCTTCCACGTAGCCGGCGCCTCCCAGGCACTCTTGGGACTCCGTGATGTGCCCGGCCGCCCGCTTGCAGATCCAGTACTTGCCCAAAGCGGTGCCGATGCGCGCGAGCGCACCCCCGCGGGGTGCCGTTGCCTGCTGGTCCATCGCCGAGGCAATCCGAAAGGTGAGCGCCACCGCGCCTTCGACTTCGAGGGCGAGATCCGCGAGGACGTTGCGCATGAGGGGCTGTTCCAGAAGGATACCGCCGAAGGCGCGCCGGTAGCCGCAGTGATGGATTGCCTGGGCCAGACCGTGGCGCATCAGGCTGGTGGATCCGATCATGCAGTCCAGGCGCGTCTGCGCCACCATGTCAATGATCGTGCGCACACCGCGACCCTCGTCGCCGATCATAACCGCGTGGGCGTTGTGGAACTCGACCTCGCTGGAGGCGTTTGAGCGGTTCCCCAGCTTGTCCTTGAGCCGCTGGATTTCAATGGCATTAACCGTGCTGTCGGGCCGCCAGCGCGGCAGCAGAAAACAGCTCAGGCCGCCCCGCGACTGGGCGAGGACCAGAAACGCATCGGACATGGGCGCGGAGAAGAACCACTTGTGGCCGACCAGCTCGTAGTCGCGCCCGGGCCCTTCGGCGCCGACGGCCGTGGCCCGGGTGGTGTTGGCGCGCACGTCCGAGCCGCCCTGCTTCTCGGTCATACCCATGCCCAGGGTCAGGCCCTGCTTCTGGTCAGGCGGCAGAAAACGCGGGTCATACCGATTGCTGAGAATGCCGGGTTCCCAGCGTTTAGCAACCTCTGGCTGGTGCCGCAGCGCCGGTATGGAGGCGTGAGTCATGGTGACCGGGCACATGGTGCCGGCTTCCGCCTGGTTGTGCAGGTACATCAGGGCCGAACGCACCACCTGGCTGCCCACCCCAGGCTGTCTCCAGGACAGGGCGTGCACTTCGCTGCCAATGGCCGCCTCCATCAGCGTGTGGTACGCCGGGTGGAACTTCACCTGGTCGATGCGGTGGCCGTAGCGATCGTGCGTGAGCAACTCAGGCGGATTGCGGTTGGCATCGAAACCGGCCTCCCAGAGTTCCCCACCGGCCCGCTCCCCATAAGCGCGCAGACGCTCATCGCCCCACGCGCCGCCTTCACGCTCCACCGCCTCGCGCAGGACCCTGTCGGTCAGGTAAAGATTCCGGCCCTCAAAGGGTGGGGGCTGGTTTTCCACATCATGGGTCGTCCACGCTGCGGTGTGGTGCAGGGGCTGTCCGTCACGGGCGGCCATGGTCTCCTCCTCCAGCCGGTTCGCCGCAATCCGCTCGTGCTTCCTTACCGCGTACGTCGATCCGGTATGCGAAGATGCGAATCGAGGAAGCGCTTCCTTGGAACGCGGCCGGCTTAACAGTATGAGTGAAGCAAAGTTCAAATCCTGAGTACAGCTGTGGAGGCACGCCGATGCCGGTATCATTCGACGGCAAACTGGTGGTGGCGATCTCCTCCCGTGCCCTGTTTGACATGGGCGAGAGCCATCGGGTTTTCATGGAACAGGGCGTGGATGCTTACTGCCGCTACCAGCGCGAGCACGAGGACGAGATACTGCCGCCCGGGGTGGCGTTCAATCTGGTCCGTAAGCTGTTGCGCCTGGAGGGCACAGACGGTGGAGTTGAGGTCATCCTGTTGTCGCGGAACAGCGCCGATACCGGGCTGCGGGTGTTTAATTCCATCGAGCACTACGGGCTCCACGTGACCCGGGCTGCGTTTACCAATGGCGAGCGACCCTGGCGCTATGTCCCGGCCTTCGGGGCACACCTGTTCCTGTCCGCCGACCCCAACGACGTCGCCCAGGCACTCAGCCTCGGCTATGCCGCGGCGACGATCCTGCCATCGGCCGGACGTGAGGTGAACGCCCAGGAAGAACGCGAGGTGCGTATCGCCTTTGACGGCGATGCCGTGCTCTTCGGGGACAGCGCCGAACGTGTCTTCCAGGAATCGGGGCTCGAGGCGTTTTCGGCCAGTGAGCGCGCGCAGGCCCGCTCACCGCTGCCCGGCGGGCCTTTCAAGTCGTTCCTGGCCGCGCTGCACCAGCTGCAGCGCCGGGAAGACGCCTCCGGCGAGGCGAGCCCCATCCGCACGGCGCTGGTCACCGCCCGCAGTGCGCCGGCCCACGAGCGCGTCATCCGCACTCTGCGCCACTGGGATATCCGCATCGACGAGGCGCTCTTCCTGGGGGGGCTCGCCAAGGCGGATTTCCTGGCGGCGTTTGGTGCCGATATCTTCTTCGATGATCAACAGGGGCACTGCGAGATTGCCAGCCAGCAGGTGGCGACAGGGCATGTGCCGCACGGCATCGCCAATCATCAGCCAGGTGGCAATATTGAAGACACAGATGCAATCCAGGGTTGACCAGAGCGGGCCTGGTCAGGCCTTGAATCCCGGTGACCTCGCGATGTTGTGAACCACGACACAGCGCCCGCACGCCGGTGTACGTAGTGTTCTTGCGGGCCAGGTCAAAAACGACTACCGTGTGCGCGTTTTGCCCCCGCGGGGCCGACCGGTGCCCGAGCTGGTTGCAGGGAGCGGATCCGTTTTGAAGATTGTGTGCCTCGATCTGGAAGGGGTACTCGTGCCGGAGATCTGGGTCGGGCTTGCCGAGCGCACCGGTATCGAGGAACTGCGGGCGACAACCCGGGATGTGCCGGACTATGACCAACTCATGCGTCAGCGCCTGCGCATTCTGCACCGGCATGGGCTCGGTATGGAGGCGCTGAGAGAGGTTATCGACAGCGTGTCGCCGTTTCCCGGAGCGCGCGAATTTGTCGACTGGTTTCGCGAGCGCTACCAGCTCGTCATCCTGTCGGACACCTTCTACGAGTTCGGGCGGCCAATTATGCGTCAGCTGGGCTGGCCGACACTGTTTTGCCATGAGCTGGAGGCGGACGCCGATGGACGCATCGTGGACTACCACCTGCGCATGCCAGACCACAAACGCGCCGCTGTTGCCGCGTTTCAGCAGCTCAATTTCCGCGTGACTGCGGCCGGGGATTCCTACAATGACGTCGGCATGTTGAGCCAAGCGGAAACAGGGATTTTGTTTGCGCCGCCCCAGAACGTCGTTGACGATTTTCCGCAGTTCCCGGTAACCCGAGACTACGAAGCCCTCAGGAACGCCATCGAAGCGGCGTCTTCGGAGTGATAACGCGCCATGACACTTACGCAGATCACGCGCGTCGCGATTCTCGCCGACACCCACGGGTTTCTCGACCCGCGCATTGCCGAGCGCGTCGTCACGTGCGACTACGCTGTGCATGCCGGTGACGTGGGCGGTGCAGAGGTCTTATGCTCGCTCAACCCAAGGATCTCGGTGATCGCCATTCGCGGGAATAACGACACGCCCGCGAAATGGGCGGCGTCCGAAACCCATTTTCTTGAGAACCTGCCCGCCATTGCGCAGCTCGAGCTTCCCGGGGGCCTGCTCGTGGTGACCCATGGGGACGACGCGCGCTCCCTGAGCGAGCGTCACCGCCATCTGCGCAAGACCTACGCGGACGCCCGGGCCGTGGTGTACGGCCACAGCCACCGGCTGACCATGGATTGCGACAGCAACCCCTGGATTCTCAACCCGGGGGCAGCTGGTCGGACCCGCGTCCAAGGCGGACCCTCGTGCCTGCTGCTAAGCTGCACCGAGGCTGCGTGGTCCGTCGAGTCCGTGCAGCTGCCAGCGCGGCGTTATCCCAACCGCGATGGGCGGCGCAGGCGCACCCAGGTAGCGAACTAGGAGGCCATGAGCGGGGACACGGGTCCACGTCCCGACCACAGCCTGGACGAGCTGGCTGAGCGCGTGCGTTGCGCGCTGGGTGCGGATCGGCGCGGCTTTCTAAAGCGCCTGCAGGGGTTACGCAAGCGAGCCCGGGCCGGCAAGCCCTACGATCATGGCCTGCGCCGGCTGAGCGCCGACGTGGCAACGTCCGTCGCCCGGCGTGCCCAGCGTGCCGCCAGCCTGCCGACGCCGGAGTTTCCTCAGGATTTACCGGTCACCGCGCACCGGGACGCCCTGGCCAAGGCCATCCGCGATCACCAGGTGGTCGTCGTGTGCGGCGAAACCGGCTCCGGCAAAAGCACCCAGCTGCCCAAGATCTGCGTGCAGCTGGGGCGGGGCGTGGACGGAATGATCGCCCATACCCAGCCACGGCGCATTGCCGCCCGGACCCTCGCTGGACGAATTGCCGAGGAACTGCACACCCAGCTTGGAGGCGCGGTGGGGTACAAGGTCCGTTTCACGGACCGCGTCAGCACGGCGACCCACATCAAGCTTGTGACCGACGGCATGCTGCTCGCCGAGTCCCAGGGCGACCGCGAACTCGATGCCTACGATACCGTCATCATCGACGAGGCACATGAGCGCAGCCTCAACATCGATTTCCTGCTGGGGTACCTGAAACAGCTCCTTCCACGGCGTCCGGACCTCAAGGTCGTCATCACCTCGGCGACCATCGATCCGGAACGCTTCGCGCGCCACTTCGACAATGCGCCGATCGTCCACGTCTCGGGGCGAACCTATCCCGTGGAGGTGCGCTACCGCCCCCTGGCAACGGAGCTCGCCGAGAACCCGGATCGCGATCAACAAACGGCCATCGTCGAGGCGGTGGAGGAGCTCGCCCAGGAGGGGCCCGGGGACGTTCTCGTATTCCTCGCCAGCGAACGGGAAATCCGGGAAACCGCCGAAGCGCTCCGTAAGCGGCACCCGCCGGGCACGGAGATTTTACCCCTGTTCGCCCGGCTCAGTGCCGCCGAGCAACAGCGCGTGTTTCAGCCGCATCAGGGCCGACGCATCGTCCTGGCCACCAATGTGGCCGAAACCTCAGTGACGGTGCCGGGCATCCGCTACGTTGTGGATACGGGGCTGGTCCGGCTGAGCCGCTACAGTTACCGTACGAAGATCCAGCGGCTGCCCATCGAGCCCATCTCCCAGGCCTCGGCCAAACAGCGCGCCGGGCGCTGTGGCCGTGTGGCACCGGGCATTTGCATCCGCCTGTACAGCGAGGATGACTTCCGCTCGCGCCCGGAATTCACCGACCCGGAGATCCTGCGCACCAATCTGGCATCGGTCATCCTGCAAATGCAGTCCCTGGGACTCGGTTCGGTGCAGGCGTTCCCGTTCGTCGAGGCCCCGGACCAGCGCTATATCAATGACGGCTACCGGCTGCTCCACGCGTTGCGCGCCGTGGACGCCACACACCGACTCACCGATCAGGGCCGGCAGCTGGCCCGCCTGCCGGTGGACCCCGCATTCGCGCGCATGCTGATGGCCGCAGGCGAGGAGGGCGCCCTGGCGGAGGTGCTGGTGATCGTCGCCGCGCTCAGCATCCAGGATCCCCGCGAGCGCCCGGTAGAGGCGCAGCAGGCGGCGGATCAAGCCCACAGCCAATGGCGCGACCAACGCTCGGATTTCCTGGGCTTCGTCAATCTTTGGACGGACTACCGGGATGCCGGGCGGCACCTCTCGCGGAACAAGCTCAACCGCTGGTGCCGCGAGCGCTATCTCAACCCGTTGCGCATGCGCGACTGGGGCGATATCCACCGCCAGTTGAAGGAGCTGGTCTCCGGCATGGGGCTGCGGATTAACACCGACCCTGCCGGCTACAAGGCACTGCACCGGGCACTGCTAACCGGACTTCTCGGCAACGTGGCCATGCGCAACGATGACCAGGGCTATGTGGGCCCCCGCAACCTCAAGCTGACTATTTTTCCCGGTTCAGCGCTGGCAAAGCGGCGTCCGAAGTGGATCGTGGCCGCGGAGGTCGTGGAAACCTCGCGGGTGTTTGCCCGCACCGTGGCAGCCACGGACCCGCGGGACGTGGAGCCCCTGGCCGATCATCTCGTCCAGCGCCACTATGCCGAGCCCCATTGGGATCGCCGCCGCGGGCGCGTCACGGCCCATGAGACCGTAACGCTGTACGGCTTGCCACTGGTCACCGGGCGAAAAGTGGACTATGGCCGCGTGGCACCAATCGATGCCCACGAGGTGATCCTGCGCGAGGGCCTTGCAGAGGATCGGGTCGACAGCGAGGGGCACTTTCGCGAGCACAACCGGCAGCTCATCGCCGAGATCCAGGAGCTGGAAGAGAAGTCCCGGCGGCGCGATGTGCTTGTGGACACCGATCGCCGGTATGCCTTCTACGCCGAGCGCGTACCCGCCGAGGTGAACGACCTGCGCGCCTTCGAGCGCTGGCGGCAGACTGTGGAGAAAACCGAGCCGCACCGGCTGTACATGACCCGTGACACCCTTATGCAGCATGAGGCCGAGGGGGTGACGGCGCAGCGCTACCCCGAGGAGCTCGCCATCGGGGAACTGCGCCTGCCGCTGCGCTATCATTTCGAACCCGGACACCCGGAGGATGGGGTGTCGCTGCAGGTGCCCCTGGCGGCCCTGAACCAGCTCCGTCCTGAACCCCTGGAGTGGCTGGTGCCCGGGCTCATCGAGGAGAAGGTGACCGCGCTGATCCGCGGACTGCCGAAGTCCCTGCGCCGCAATTTTGTGCCGGCGCCGGATTTCGCCCGGGCAGCGCTGGAGGCCATGGCACCGGCGCAGGGCGGGCTGCTCGATGCCCTGCGCCGGCAACTGCACCGCATGACCGGTGTCGACGTTCCTCCCGAGACATGGGCGGCCGTGGCGTTGCCTGCGCATCTGGTGATGAATATCCAGGTCTACGATGCCGAAGGCGAGCGCATTGCCCAGGGGCGCGACCTGACCGCGTTGCAGCGTGACCTCGGCGACCAGGCCAGCCAGGACTTTCGCGTGGCCAGCCCAGATCCGCAGTGGGGGCGAGAGGGCATCACGCGCTGGGATTTCGGCGAGCTGCCGGAGGCGGTGGAATTTCGGCAGCATGGCATGACCGTGCGCGGTTTTCCCGCGCTGGAGGATCGCGGCAAGAGCGTTGCGCTGCGCGTCAAGGACTCCCCGGACGCGGCTGCGCAGGCCACGCGCGCCGGCCTGCGCCGGCTGATCCAGCTTCAGCTCCGGGATCAGGTTGACCACCTGCGCGGGAACCTGCCGGAGTTCCAGACGATGGCCTTGCAGTACCGCGGACTGGGCAGCAGCGACGAACTCCAGGACGACATCCTGGCCGCGGTGGTCGAGCAAGTGTTCCTCAACGGCGAAACCCTGCCAGCCACGGGGCAGGCCTTCGAGCATGTGCTCGAGCGGGGTCGGGGCGAGTTGGTGGAACAGGGCGAACGGTTTGCCCGCCGGGTGGCGCGTATCCTCGAGCGCTTTCACACGCTGCGCAAGTCGCTGCGGGAGCCCCGCGGAGTGGAGGGCATGGATAGCTTCCGGGACATGGGTGAGCACCTGAATCACCTAGTGTTTCCCCATTTCCTGGCGCGCCTGCCAGCGGGGCTGTTGGAGCACCTCCCCCGTTATCTGGACGGCCTGGCCCATCGTGTCGAGAAGCAGCGGCAGGATCCGCGTCGGGATGCGCAGCGCACGCACCTGGTGCGCCCCTGGTGGGAGGCCTATCTCGAGCGGGCGTCCCGACATGCGCGCGAGGGGATCGACGATACCCAACTCCAGCGCTTTCGTTTCCTCCTGGAGGAGTTTCGCGTCTCGCTTTTCGCCCAGCATCTCGGCACGGCGGCGCCGGCATCCGAGAAACGGCTGCGCCAGCAGTGGCGGGCCGTACGCTAACCCTGCTAGTGTCCTGTGACCCCCTGTAGTACCATGCGCTCCTTCCCACATGCCGACATGGGCGCGTTATGGAAATCAACGCCTTGTACTCTCAAGCTGCCGATCTGCGTCAGCGCGTCGACGCGCTGAGGGGGTACCTTTGACTACCCGGGCAAGAAGGAACGCCTGGAGGAAGTCCTGCGGCTGCTTGAAAACCCGGACATCTGGGACGACCCGGAAGAAGCCCAGACCCTGAATCGCGAGCGCTCCCGACTCCAGGACCAGGTCGAAAAGCTCGAGGAACTGGGCGCCGGCCTCGGTGACATTGAGGAACTCCTGGACATGGCCCAGGAGGAAGACGATGCCGACACCGTCGCGGCGGTGGAAGCGGACCTGCGCGACTACGAGCGGGCCGTCGAGGGGCTGGAGTTTCAGCGCATGTTTTCCGGGGAAATGGATGCGTGCAACGCGTTTGTGGATATCCAGGCCGGATCGGGCGGTACGGAGGCCCAGGACTGGGCCAACATGCTGCTGCGCATGTACCTGCGCTGGGGTGAGCACCGGGGCTTCAACACTGAAATTATCGAGCTCTCCGAAGGGGATGTCGCCGGTATCAAAAGCGCGACGGTCCGCTTCGAAGGCGACCACGCGTTTGGCTGGTTGCGAACCGAAACGGGGGTCCACCGCCTGGTGCGCAAATCGCCCTTCGATTCGGGCAATCGCCGGCATACCTCCTTTGCGGCCGTGTTTGTCTCCCCCGAGATCGACGACAACGTCGAGATCGAAATCGATCCCTCGGAGCTGCGCATCGATGTCTATCGCGCGAGCGGTGCCGGCGGGCAGCACGTCAATACCACTGAGTCGGCAGTGCGGATCACCCACACGCCCACGGGCATCGTCGTGCAGTGCCAGAACGACCGTTCCCAGCACAAGAACCGCGCCACGGCCATGAACCAGCTGCGCGCCAAGCTCTACGAATACGAGATGCACAAGCGCCGCAAGGCCCAGGAGGCGGTGGAGGACGGCAAGTCCGATATCGGCTGGGGCAGCCAGATCCGCTCCTACGTGCTCGATCAGTCCCGGATCAAGGACCTGCGCACGGGCGTGGAAATCGGCAACACCCAGGCCGTACTCGATGGGGATCTGGACCGCTTTATCGAAGCCAGTCTCAAAGCAGACGTCTGACCGAGCGAGCAGCCAAGCCCGTGAGCAAGAACAACCCGGAAACCGACGACAACAAACTCATCGCCCAACGCCGGGAGAAGCTCAAGGCCTGGCGCGAGAGCGGCAATGCGTTTCCCAACGACTTCCGCCGGGATGCCTGCGCGGCCGATCTGCTCGGCGCTTACGGCGACCTGGACAACGAGACGCTACAAGCCGACGGGGTCCGGGTGCGCGTGGCCGGACGCATGATGGCCAAGCGCGTCATGGGCAAGGCCAGCTTTGCCCAGCTCCAGGACATGACCGGGCGCATCCAACTCTATGTGCGCCGGGATGATTTGCCCGACGGCCATTACCAGGACTTCAAGAGATGGGATGTGGGCGACATCATCGGCGCGGAGGGCACGCTGTTTCGCACCCGGGCCGGGGAGCTGTCCATCAGCGTCGAGCGTATCGTGCTGCTGACCAAGTCCCTGCGGCCGCTTCCGGAGAAGTACCACGGACTGACAGACCAGGAGGCGCGTTACCGGCAACGCTACGTGGATCTGATCATGAACCCCGAGGTCCGCGAGGTCTTCTACGTGCGCAGCCGCATCATCCAGTTCATCCGGGATTTCTTCAACGCCCGGCGTTTCCTGGAAGTGGAGACGCCGATGATGCAGCAGATCCCCGGTGGAGCGGCGGCGCGTCCCTTCGTCACCCATCACAATGCGCTCGACATGGCACTCTACCTGCGCATCGCCCCGGAGCTTTACCTGAAGCGGCTGGTGGTGGGCGGCTTCGAGCAGGTCTACGAGATCAACCGCAATTTCCGCAACGAGGGTGTGTCCACGCGGCACAATCCCGAGTTCACCATGCTGGAGGTCTATCAGGCCTACGCGGATTATCATGACCTCATGGACCTGACCGAGGAACTGCTGCGCGCGCTGGCCGTGGAGCTCAAGGGGGCGCCGGAGCTGACTTGGCAGGGGGAGCCGGTGGATCTGGGCAAGCCCTTCCAGCGGCTGGCCATGCGGGATGCGATTCTGCGCTACAACGAGCACATTCGACCCCAGGAGCTCGACGAGCTGGGGGCGGCGCGCGCCGTCTGCCAGCGGCTCGGCTTGCCCGCCGATGACGACGCCGGCCTCGGCAAACTGCAGCTCGCAATCTTCGAGGAAACGGTGGAGCACCAGCTGCGCAAACCCACGTTTATTGTTGATTATCCCAAGGAAGTCTCGCCCCTGGCGCGGCGCAAGGACAGCAACCCGTTTGTCACGGAACGCTTCGAACTCTTCATCAGCGGCCGGGAGATCGCCAACGGCTTCTCCGAGCTCAATGACGCCGAGGACCAGGCCGAACGCTTCCAGGCGCAGGTGGCCGAGAAAGACGCCGGCGACGAAGAGGCCATGCAATACGACGCCGATTTCATCCGCGCGCTGGAATACGGGTTGCCGCCCACGGCGGGCGAGGGCATCGGCATCGACCGACTGGTGATGGTGTTTGCCGATCAGGCGTCCATCCGGGACGTGCTGCTCTTCCCGGCCATGCGCCCCGAAGGCTAATCTCCTGACGGGTACTCACCTCCCCGCGGGGTTTGCCATCTCCGCATCAGGCCACGTGGACTACTTTCCCGCCGCTTCGTCCTCGGCCACTGGGGGCACAGGATAGGGCAGCGGCATAAAGCGGGCCGCTTGGCCAGCGATGCGCAGGTCCTGTCGGTCACGAAACTCCACTCGCAGCACGGCGAGCGCTTCGACTCCCGTCGGACCGGCGACACCCTGGACGATCTCGCCGGCGGTCTCGCCATCCGCCGTGAGCACGCTGTCGCCAGGCGCGGGCGCCTGACCCCCGGGCGTCGCCAGGCCGAACATGCGCCGGCTCGCCTTGCCCCGGTAGTGCATGCGCGCCACCACCTCCTGGCCAGGGTAACAGCCCTTGCGGAAGTCGATGCCGTCGATGAGGTCGAGGTTGACCTGCTGCGGCACAAACCGCTCCGAGGTACCGGCGGTGATGCTGGGCACGCCGGCGCGCACCTCCAGCAGCGTCCACGCCGCGGGTGTGATGGGCCGGGAGCCGGCGGTCAGCCCGCGCCAAAGGCCGGCCGCGTCGCGGGCATGGGCGATCACCAGGAAGCGCTCCGTGTCTGCGTTAAGGTTGAGCACGGTGGTATCGCCCGCGTGCATGGCCGCCCCCACGCCCTGGGGTAGTGTGCCGGTGAGCTCCGTCAGAGCTGCGGCTCCCGAGCCGGTGGCACCCCAGACGCCGGCGTGCGCCGTGAAATCCTGCAGCGCGACCCGCGCGCGCAGCACGAACATGCGTAACCGCTTGACCAGGGGCTCGATCAGGCTGGCATCGGTCAGTAGCAGGAAGTCGTCGGCCTCCAGGCGCACCACCTGAAATAGCCCCAGCAGGCGGCCCTTCGGATTGCAGTAACCCGCCAGCCGCCATTGCTCGGTCCCCTGATCGTCTACACTGTGGCTGAGCTGGGCGTGGAGAAAGGCGGGGGCGTCTTGGCCGACGACCCGTATAACCCCAACCCCTGGCAATGGCATCACGCCGCCGGCGCCAAGGACCGCGTGGAGTTCCCCCGCGGCGTCGCCAAAGTCAAGTAGCCGGCCCTGCCCGTCGAAGCGCGCCTGTTGCAGGCTCAGTAGCGTGTACCAGTCAATGGTCGGTGCGGTCTCGGGACGATTGCTCATTGTGCACTGCCGTATACGCGTTATGGTGTGGCATACTCGAGAACTTATCCGCTCAGGAGGCCGACGTCATGACACAGCGTACACCGGATCAACGGCAGTCAGTGCCTCAGGACTCCCGCGAGGCCCAATCGCAGGATAACACGATGGATCCCGCCGACCCGAGTACATGGCCGGATGAGTTCGGTGGTCAGGCCGGCCCCGAGCCGACCCGGTATGGCGATTGGGAGAAAGGTGGGCGCTGCACGGATTTCTAAGGCCACCCACTCCCACTGGCGACCCCAGCTTCGACCAAGTCCGGCTTTCCGGCGTGGTGCCAGCTTGCATCGCCCGGAAGGACAGTTTAGTTTAACTGCCGCTTTTGGCCCACGCGGAGCGAGTCACGATGCCAACCGATAATCGACCGCTGTCCCCCCATCTGCAGATCTACCGACCCCAATGGACCTCCGGACTCTCCATTTGCCACCGATTGGCAGGAGTCGTGAATACCATTGGTTCGCTGCTGGTGATCTACTGGCTGGTTTCCCTGGCGAGCGGCCCGGCTGCGTTTGAGCGTGCCCAGGCAATTCTGGGATCCTGGCCCGGGCTGTTCGTTCTGTTTTTCTTCAGCCTGGCGCTGTTCTATCACCTGTGTAATGGAGTTCGGCATCTGTTCTGGGACGCCGGCAAGGGCTTTGAGCTGGACACCGCCTGGCGCTCCGGGCAGGCCGCGGTTGCCGGCGCGGTGGGCCTGACGGTAATCGTGTGGATTGTGGCGCTGACCACTGGGGGGGGAGGATGAACCTGAGAACACCCGTCAAGGAGGCGCGCGGCCTCGGCTCCGCGAAGGGCGGAACACACCACTGGCTGATGCAGCGAGTGAGCGCTATCGCCCTGTTGCTACTTGTCCTTTGGTTCGCGTTTTCCATTGCGATCAACGCCGGCGGCGGGTATGAGGCCGCGCGGGCCTGGATCGCGTCACCGATCACGGCGGGGGCGGTGATTCTGTTGCTGGCCGCCGCGTTCTATCACGCGCAGCTCGGGCTGCAGGTGGTGCTGGAAGACTACGTGGGCAACAAGGCCGTGCAGCTCGCCGCCGTCATTGCCGTTAAATTCCTGGCTGTGATCCTCGCACTCACGGGCATCCTGGCCGTGCTCAGCATCGCCTTTGGAGGCTGAACGCAAATGTCCAGCTACGAGATCATCGATCATACCTACGACGTCGTGGTTGTTGGTGCCGGCGGCGCGGGACTGCGCGCCACATTTGGCATGGCCAACCAGGGCCTGAAGACCGCCTGCATCACCAAGGTGTTCCCCACGCGCAGCCACACCGTAGCCGCCCAAGGAGGCGTATCGGCGGCCCTGGGCAACATGGGCGAGGACGACTGGCGCTGGCATATGTACGACACCGTGAAGGGGTCGGACTGGCTCGGTGACCAGGACGCCATCGAATACATGTGCCGCGAGGCCATTCCGGCGATCATCGAGCTGGAACACTATGGCGTGCCCTTTTCACGCACCGACGCGGGCAAGATTTACCAGCGCCCGTTCGGCGGCATGACCACCCATTTCGGCGAGGGGCGCGCCCAGCGCACCTGCGCGGCGGCGGACCGCACGGGTCACGCGATCCTGCACACCCTCTACCAGCAGGCCCTGAAGTACGAGGCGGAGTTCTACATCGAATACTTCGCGCTGGACCTGATTATGGACACCGATGGTGTCTGCCGCGGCGTGATCGCCCTGAACATGCATGACGGCACCATTCACCGTTTCCGCGCCCATGAGACCGTGTTGGCGACGGGCGGGTATGGCCGTTCGTATTTCTCCTGCACTTCCGCACATACCTGTACCGGCGATGGCAATGGCATGGTCCTGCGTGCGGGCCTGCCGCTGCAGGATATGGAGTTCGTGCAATTCCATCCCACCGGCGTGTACGGCGCCGGCTGCCTGATCACCGAAGGTGTGCGCGGGGAGGGCGGCTATCTGACCAACTCCGAGGGCGAGCGATTCATGGAGCGCTACGCGCCCAACGCAAAGGACTTGGCCTCCCGGGATGTCGTCAGCCGCTCCATGACCATCGAGATCCAGGAAGGCCGGGGTGTCGGCCCGCAGAAAGACCACATCAACCTGCACCTGGAGCACCTCGGCGCCGACGTGATCAACGAGCGCCTGCCGGGCATCGCCGAGACGGCCCACATCTTCGCTGGTGTCGACGTGACCAAGGCGCCGATTCCCGTACTGCCGACGGTGCACTACAACATGGGTGGCGTGCCGACCAACTACAAAGGCGAAGTGGTGACCCTGCGCAACGGTGACCCCGACGCGGTGGTGCCCGGTCTCATGGCCATCGGCGAGGCGGCCTGTGTCTCGGTGCACGGCGCCAACCGACTCGGCTCCAATTCCCTGCTCGACCTGGTGGTCTTCGGCCGGGCGGCCGGCTTGCGGGCCAAGGAACTGGTTGCGGAGCAAGGGGATAACCACCGCCCCCTACCAAAAGACTCCGCGGACTTTGCGCTGGCGCGCCTTGACCGCCTACGTTACGCCAATGGCAGTCAGCCCACGGCGCAGATCCGGGACAAGATGCAGCGGGTGATGCAGAATTTCGCAGCGGTGTTCCGCACCGGTGAGATCCTGGAGCAGGGCTGCCAGAAGATGGACGACGTCTTCGCGTCGTTCAAGGATGTGGCCGTCTCCGACCGCTCCTTGATCTGGAACTCCGATCTCATCGAGACACTGGAACTGGACAATCTACTCGGCTGTTCGGTGACCACCATCCACTCGGCCCGCAACCGTCAAGAGAGCCGCGGCGCACATGCCCGCGAGGACTTTAGCGAGCGGGATGACGAAAACTGGATGAAACATACCTTGTCCTGGATGGACATCCACGGCAAGACGGACATCGACTACCGCCCCGTCCACATGACCACACTGACCGATGAGGTGGAGGTCTTCCCGCCCAAGGCTCGGGTGTACTGAATCCGACGGCACGCGTCGTAGGCCAGCAAGTAACGAGGTTGACAGCCAATGGCAGAGTTCAAGCTTCCGAAAAACTCCCGGGTTGGCCAGGGCACGACGTGGCCTGCCCCTGAGGGTGCCAGCAACGTGCGCAATTTCCGTATCTACCGTTGGAATCCGGACGATGGGCTGAACCCACAGGTGGATACCTTCGAGCTGGACATGGATGACTGCGGCCCGATGGTTCTCGACGCCCTCATCAAGATCAAAAACGAGGTCGACCCGACGCTGACCTTCCGGCGCTCCTGCCGCGAGGGCATCTGCGGCTCCTGCGCCATGAACATTGACGGCACCAACACGCTCGCTTGCACCAAGGCCTGGGACGAGGTCAACGGCGACGTCCGCGTCTATCCGCTGCCGCACATGCCGATGGTCAAGGACCTGGTGCCGGATCTCACGCATTTCTATGCGCAGTATGCCTCTATCAAGCCCTGGATCCGCACGGAGACGGCAACGCCGCCGGACCGGGAGCGGCTCCAGAGCAAGGAGGACCGGGCAAAGCTCGACGGCCTCTACGAGTGCATTCTGTGCGCCTGCTGCACCACATCCTGCCCCAGCTACTGGTGGAACGGGGACCGCTATCTCGGCCCCGCCGTGCTACTGCAGGCCTACCGCTGGATCGTGGACAGCCGTGACGAAACCACGGGCGAGCGCCTGGACGACCTCGAGGACCCGTTCAAGCTCTATCGTTGCCATACGATCATGAACTGCACGAAGACCTGCCCCAAGGGCCTGAATCCCGCCAAGGCGATTGCGGAGATCAAAAAGTTGATGGTTGAGAGGCACTAGGTGGGCGTGAGCGAGCTGTCCCGTCTGCGCTGGCATTGCCGCCGCGGCATGCGTGAGCTGGACTTGCTGTTCGAGCGGTTTCTCGATCATGCGTATGCGGACCTGGCTGAAGAGGACCGCAGGCGCTTTACAGAGCTTCTCACGCATGAGGACGACACCCTGTTCGGCTGGTTCTATCAGGGAGAGGTGCCGGAGGATGCCGAACTCGCACGGCTCGTGGAGCGAATCCGCGAGAATTTCGGGCTTTCAGGTTAGGCCGTCCTTGACGCTGCGGCGCTGGGGATACCTCCTGGTGGCGGTCTGGGTGATGGCGCTGGCCCTTGCGCCGGTCGCCGTCATCCTTACCACAGGCATGCTCATGCCCCTGCACCTTCTGCGCGGGCGCTCCCCGTGGTATCCGCGCAGACTGGCGGCATGCTGGATTGCGCTCGACGCAGATCGCGGGTGCATCCGCGTCAAGCCGGCATTACCGAACGCCCCGCAATGGGGGCTGCGGGACTGGTTCCGGCACCCGCGGCTGATGATCCTGTACCTCGAGCGCACCCCGCGGGAGTACGGCTGCCTGGTGCTTGTGCGTGACGGCATGGAACCATCGGCCTGGCGCCGGTTGTATTACCTGTTGGGGGTGAGCACTGTCGGGACGGGCTCGCAGCTGCGCTCCGGATAATCCAGCGTGTAGTGCAGCCCGCGGCTTTCATGCCGGCTCTGGGCGCACCGGATGATGAGCTCAGCGACGGTGGCCAGGTTGCGCAGCTCGAGAAGATCCGCATTGACGCGGAAGTTGCCGTAGTATTCCAGGATTTCCGCCCGTAGCAGGTCCACGCGGCGCCGTGCCCGTTCCAGGCGTTTATTGGTGCGCACGATGCCGACGTAGTCCCACATGAAGCGTCTGAGTTCGTCCCAATTGTGACTGACGACCACCTGCTCGTCGGAGTCACTGACGCGGCTCTCATCCCAAGGGGGGAGTGGGCCAGGGGTATCGAATCGGTGGATACGCGCGGCGATGTCGTCCGCAGCCGCGGTGCCGTACACCAGGCACTCCAGCAGTGAGTTGCTGGCCAGGCGGTTCGCCCCATGCAAACCCGTGTAGGAGACCTCGCCAATGGCGTACAAGCCGGGCAGATCGGCACGACCGTGAGGATCAACCATCACCCCGCCGCAGGTGTAATGCGCCGCCGGCACGACGGGCACCGGCTCGCGCGACAGATCGAAGCCGAACTGCTGGCACTGCTGGTGGATCATGGGAAAGTGCTCGCGGACGAAGTCCGCATCGCGGTGCGAAATATCCAAATACAGGCAGTCCGCCCCCAGGCGTTTCATCTCGTGGTCGATGGCCCGGGCGACCACATCCCGCGGGGCCAGCTCCTCGCGCTTGTCGAAACGGTGCATAAAGCGGTTGCCGTCGGGCAGCAGCAGATGAGCGCCTTCACCGCGAAGGGCCTCGCTCAATAGGAACGACTTCGCGCGCGGGTGAAAAAGGCAAGTCGGGTGAAACTGGTTGAACTCCATGTTCGCAACGCGACAGCCTGCACGCCAGGCCATGGCGATACCATCACCCGTCGCACCGTCGGGATTACTGGTGTAGAGATACACCTTGCTCGCACCGCCGGTGGCCAGCACCACAGCGCGCGCCGGCAACGCGTAGACGTTGCCAGCGCGCACATCGAGGACATAGAGCCCCAGGCAGCGTTGCGGCTTCGTGCCGAGCCGGCCTGCCGTGATCAGGTCGATGCCCAGACAATGCTCCAGCACCGTGACATTCCCCCGCCGGCGCACCATGCCCTCGAGGGTCGTCTCCAGCGCGCGTCCGGTGGCATCGGCCGCATGCACGATACGCCGGAACGAATGGCCGCCCTCGCGGTGCAAGTGCAGGCTGCTGTGGCCGTCGGGACCCATCTCGCGGGAGAAGGGAACGTCGTTGCCCACAAGCCACTTGATGCACCCCGGGGCATTCGCAGCCACGAAACGGGCGGTTTCCGCGTCCGAGAGCCCGGCGCCCGCTTCGAGCGTGTCCGCCACGTGGGCCTCAACGGAATCCTGTTCGTCGAATACCGCACTGATACCGCCCTGAGCATAGAGACTCGAGCCTTCCGTCAGCGGCCCCTTGGACAAAACGGCCACCTGCAAGTGCTGCGGCAGCCGCAACGCCAGCGTGAGGCCGGCGGCACCGCTGCCGATGATGACGACATCGAACGGATCAGGGTTTAACACGGCTCCAGGTTTCCGGCGTGGCAATGATCAGGATCAAGTGGGTTGTTGCTTGCAGCGTAACAGGGCGATCAGCTACCCTCAGTGGCCGTTAAGGCCTCCCGGCACGGGCGAGGCCCTCGTGACGGCAACGCGTCGTGCGGCAAATGGGAGCAGGGTGGCGTCGCCGGCACTCATCTAAACACAATCCGCTGAAGCGCGCGAACTATCCATGCCCATCAATGTCTACCGCAATAACGCGGTCAGCGCAGCGGCCGCAAAAGGACGGGCTGAATGACCAATGCAAAGGTCGATCAACAGCTCGTCGAGCGAGTTCAGGCCGGCGACAAAAAGGCGTTCGACCTGCTGGTGCAGAAGTATCAGTTCAAGCTGGTCAAGATGATTTCGCGGTATGTGACCGATCCCAGCGAGGCGCAGGATGTCGCGCAGGAAACCTTTATCAAGGCGTATCGGGCGTTGCCGAATTTCCGAGGCGAGAGCAGCTTCTACACCTGGATCTATCGAATCGGCGCGAATACCGCGAAGAACTACCTTGTTGCCCAGGGACGCCGTCCTCCGGGATCCGACGTGGACGCCCAAGACGCCGAGCAATACGCGGTGGATTCCCTCTTGCGAGAAACCGACACCCCGGAGGGGTTGGCGCAGCGCGAGGAAATCGAGCGCACCGTCTTCGAGGCCATTGAGGCCTTACCGGATGATCTGCGCACAGCGATCACGCTGCGCGAGTTGGACGGCTTGAGTTACGAGGAGATCGCTCAGGCAATGGAATGCCCGGTAGGGACGGTCAGGTCGCGGATATTTCGGGCGCGAGAGGCCATCGATCATCGGCTCAGACCGTTGCTGGATAATAGGTAGGGGGAGACGTGGTGGTGCCATTGACGAAGCCTTATGCACAACAGGTATCGGCCCTGGCCGACGAGGAACTGCCTCAATCCGAGCTCGACCTGCTCGTGCGCCAGTGCAGCCGTTCGGATGACATCGCCGAGCGGCTTGGGCGGTATGCCATCATACGGGAGGCCTTGCACCGGAACCTCCCGGCCCAGGTCGATCCCGGACTGGCACATCGAATTGCGTGCGCCCTGGAGGACGAACCGACCCACCAGCGGCCCATGACAGTGCGCTCGCGCCGCTGGACGCGGCCCATGGCCGGCGTGGCAGTCGCTGCCTCGGTTGCATTGGTCGCCATTGCCATCTGGCCCGAGCAGTCCCCATCGCCCGAGCAGCAGCCCATACAGACAGCAAGCGTGCCTGCGGCCGATCAGGCCGCGGGGCAGCCGGTGCGTACCGAGAATATCCAGTGGGATCGCCTGGATTCGGACATCCAGGCCCGGCTGGAGGAGTACGCGGTGACCCCAGGCGAGCGCGTGGAACCCCAGCTAGGCATTCTCCCGCGCCCCGTGGGCGTGAGCAGCCGCCGCCTCGAGGATTGATCGGCGTGGCCGGCGTGCAATGATCGAAACACAGGCAGAGGTTATCGATTGCCGCAACGGCTGGGCCCGGCTGCGGGTTCAGCGGCAAACGGCCTGTGGCCGGTGTCACCTGCAATCCGGTTGTGGCGTGGGCGTGCTGGCCCGCGTTCTGCCGGGCGCAGCGTGGGAAGTGGCGCTGGCGAGCGCGACGCCGCTGGCGCCGGGGCAGCGCGTTCGCATCGGTGTCTCGGAACAAGGCTTGGTATCGGCAGCCGCGCTGGTCTACTTACTCCCCCTGGTGATGCTGTTGGGAGGTGCTGCGCTCGCATCGCCCTGGGGAGACGCCGCCACGATTCCTGCAGCCTTGGTTGGCTTGGTCGCAGGCCTTGCCGTCGCCCGCCGCCTGGCCGCACGATCAGCGCATCGGGGCAAGGGCCAGCCGGTTCTGCTCGGGCCAGTGGCGGAACCCGAGCGGGTTACAGCAGTCCATGCGGGGAAGCACTAACGCACTGCCGGACGCGCCCCGGGGCCTGGAATCGCACCCGGCGATGGACACCGGCCTGAGCGGTGTGGCGCCGTTGGGCATGACCGAAGTGTGAACACAATGAACTGCACGGGGAATCACAATATGCAACAGGTGGCGAATCGGAAGTTCCTGGTAGTGCTGTGCACGCTGGCACTGTTGACCGCGCTCGCCTTGTCCGAGGCACAGGCGCGCGATCTTCCGCACTTCACGGAACTCGTCGAAAAGAACAGCCCGGCGGTGGTGAATATCAGTTCCACCCAGACCCGGGAGCGGGGCGGGGGTCAGGGCGGAACGCCCGACCTGCCTGAAGATCATCCGTTCCATGAATTCTTCGAGCGCTTTGGCGACGAGCCCGGCGAGGAGGGACAGCCACCCCGGCCCTTCGATTCCGAGTCTCTGGGATCAGGGTTTATCATTTCCTCCGACGGCGACATCATCACCAACTACCACGTGGTGCGCAACGCCGACGAAGTGGTGGTGAAGCTCAGTGATCGCCGTCAATTCACGGCGGAAATCGTCGGCTATGATGAGCGCAGTGACCTGGCGCTACTGAACATCGACGCCGAGGATTTGCCCACGGTGTCCATCGGTAAGGCCCGGGATCTGGCCGTCGGTGAGTGGGTGCTCGCCATTGGTTCGCCATTCGGGTTCGAGCATTCGGTAACGGCAGGCATTGTCAGCGCGAAGCGCCGTAGCCTGCCCCAGGATAACTACGTGCCGTTCATCCAGACCGATGTGGCGATCAACCCGGGTAACTCCGGTGGCCCGTTGTTCAATCTCGACGGCGAGGTGGTTGGCATCAACTCCCATATCTATAGCCGCAGCGGTGGATTCATGGGGCTCTCGTTCGCGATCCCCATCGAGCTTGGCATGGATGTGGTGGAGCAGCTGAAGACGGACGGGCGAGTCGCTCGCGGTTGGCTGGGGGTTCTGATCCAGGATGTCGATCGCGATCTCGCCGAGTCCTTCGGTATGGATCGCCCGTATGGTGCCTTGGTGGCCGAGGTCACCCCGGATAGTCCTGCCGCGGACGCAGGGTTCGAAGCCGGGGACGTGATCGTAAAATTCGACGACCAGGAGGTCGGGGTATCGTCGGAGCTGCCGCCGATGGTCGGTCGTATGCGCGCCGATACCGAGGTCACGGTGGAGGTAATCCGAGGCGGCGAACACGAGGACATCTCCGTCACCCTCGGGGAGCTCCCGGACGATCTCGCGGCGGACGAACCCCCGCGAGAGGAGGCCCCGGAAGAGGAATCAGTGCCCCAGGAGCAATACTTCGGCATGGAACTGCGGGATCTCACGGACGAGCAGCGCGAGGAAATGGGGGTCGAGCACGGCGGTGTCCTGGTCGAGAGCATTTCCGAGGGGCCGGCGCAGCAGTCGGGCATTCGGCGCGGTGACGTGATTACCATGCTGGATCAAGAGCGAGTCGATTCCATGGAGGCATTCAAGGAGATCGCCGACAATCTCGACGGCGATCGTGTCGTGCCCGTATTGCTGCTGCGCAACGGCAGTCCGCGCTTTTTGCCGCTCAGGCTCCCGTAGGCGCGATGAATCGGTACAATACCGGCACACACTCGTGCCGGCGGACTGCAAAACGTGCCCCGCTTGCGGGGCACGCTTGTTTTCGGCCGACGCAATGCTCCCGGCTCTCCGGCAGTTACCCGGGAGCAAGCAACTGATGCGACTATGAGACACATACGGAACTTCTCCATAATCGCCCATATCGACCATGGTAAATCCACCTTGGCGGACCGTCTTATCGAGCGCTGCGGTGCCTTGACCGGCCGCGAGATGTCCGAGCAGGTGCTCGACTCCATGGATCTCGAACGTGAGCGGGGAATCACCATCAAGGCGCAGAGCGTGGCGCTGCAGTACCATGCCCGGGATGGCAACACCTATCAGCTCAACCTCATCGACACGCCCGGGCATGTGGATTTCTCTTACGAGGTCTCACGGTCGCTTGCGGCCTGTGACGGCGCGCTGCTGGTCGTTGATGCCGCCCAGGGCGTTGAGGCCCAAAGCGTCGCCAACTGTTACACGGCAGTTGGCGAGGGCCTCGAGATCCTGCCGGTGCTCAACAAGATCGACCTGCCATCTGCCGAACCCGAAGCAGTGCTGCAACAGATCGAGGAGATCATCGGTCTGGACACCGGCGAGGCGCTCATGATCAGCGCAAAGACCGGACAGGGAATCGACGAGCTCCTCGAGGCCATCATTCGCTGCGTGCCGGCACCCAAGGGCAAGCCGGAAGACCCGCTCAAGGCACTGATCATGGACTCCTGGTTTGACAACTATCTGGGCGTGGTCTGCCTGGTACGGGTGTTCAACGGCCGCATTACTGTCGGCGAAAAGATCCAGGTCATGTCCACCGGTCGTGAGTTCCAGGTGGATCAGCTGGGCATGTTCACGCCCAAGAAGACGCCCATGAAGCGGCTGGAAACGGGCGAGGTCGGCTATGTCGTCGCCGGCATCAAGGATATCGACGGCGCGCCAGTGGGTGACACGCTCACGCACAAACACGCGCCGTGCGCCGAACGCGTCCCCGGGTTCAAGTTGGTTCAGCCGCGAGTCTTTGCCGGGATGTTCACCATCAGCTCGGAAGACTACGAGTCCTTCCGGGATGCCTTGTCGAAGCTGCGGCTCAATGACGCCTCGCTGCAGTATGAGCCGGAAAACTCGGCCGCGCTGGGATTCGGCTTCCGCTGCGGCTTCCTCGGCATGCTGCACATGGAAATCGTCCAGGAGCGACTGGAGCGCGAATATGGGCTGGACCTGATCACCACCGCTCCAACCGTCATCTACGAGGTGGAGACCACCGCCGGTGAGGTGCTGGAGATCAGCAACCCGGCTGCACTGCCGCCGAATCACGAAATCGACGAGATCCGGGAGCCGATCATCCAAGCGAGCATCCTGGTGCCCCAGGAGTACGTCGGCAACGTCATCGCCTTGTGCGAGGAAAAGCGGGGGGCCCAGCGGGACATGCAATTCGTGGGCAACCAGATCTCACTGGTCTACGAGTTGCCGTTGAGCGAAGTCGTCCTGGATTTCTTCGATCGACTCAAGTCGGCGAGTCGCGGGTTTGCCTCCTTCGACTACGAGCTCAGCCGCTTTCAGGCCGAAAACCTGGTGCGCCTGGATGTGCTCATCAATGGCGAACGCGTGGACGCCCTGGCCGTGATCATCCACCGCGACCACGCGCAGCGCCGCGGACGAGAGCTGACGGAACGGTTGAAGAAGCTGATCCCGCGGCAGATGTTCGAGGTTGCCATCCAGGCCGCCGTGGGCAGCCATATTGTGGCACGCTCAACGGTGAAGGCAATGCGCAAGAATGTGACTGCCAAATGCTACGGCGGCGACATCACCCGCAAGCGCAAGCTGCTCGAGAAACAAAAGGCGGGTAAGAAGCGCATGAAGCAAGTCGGCAAGGTGGAAATTCCCCAGGAGGCTTTCTTGTCGGTACTGCAGGTGAATAACAATGATTGAGCGCCCACGATTAGCCGGTGCCGAAGGACGTCACGATGTACTTTGATTTCGAGTTTCTGCTGGTCCTTTTGACGCTGGTGACGGCGCTCACCGTCGCCTACGCCTGGTTCAGGCGTCGTCGGCTGCTCCGGGCGGGCAAACCGCTACCGCCGAAGGACAACTGGTGGGTGGATCTGTGCCGGTCACTGTTCCCGGTCATCCTCATTGTGTTGGTGATCCGCTCGTTCGTTGTGGAGCCATTCCGGATTCCATCGGGCTCCATGATCCCCACGTTGCTGGCAGGGGATTTCATCCTGGTCAGTAAGTTCTCCTACGACATACGTCTGCCCGTACTGAATACCACGGTGATCCCCACCGGTAAGCCGCAACGGGGCGATCTGGCGGTCTTCAAATACCCGGTCAATCCACGCCAGGACTTCATCAAGCGCGTGGTCGCCGGGCCGGGTGATCACGTGCTCTACAGCGGTGGCGATCTCTACGTCAACAACGAACCCGTCGAGCAGTCGGACGAGGGCGAATACAATCAGCCCGAAGCACCCCGGGCACGATTGCTGACCGAATCCCTGGGTGACCGGGAGTATCAGATCCTGCAGCACCCGAGCCCGGCGTGGTGCACGGATTATGGATCAGGGCCCGACGGCTACACTGTCCCCGACGGCCATTATTTTACTATCGGCGATAATCGAGACCGCAGCAGCGACAGCCGATGTTGGGGCCCGGTCAGCGAAGACCTGCTGGTCGGGCGAGCATTCTTCATCTGGATGAGTTGGGATACCCATGAAAACCGGATCAACTGGAGCCGAATTGGCAGTCGCATCCAGTAGCGGAGCCGGCGTCGGTGGGCGCCGCCAGCGGGGCATGGGGCTGATATCGTGGCTGCTGCTGCTCGTGCTGACCGCGCTGGTGGCCCTGCTGGGGCTGCGCGTCGCACCTGTGTACCTCGAGTCCATGACGGTTCGCTCGGTGGTCTCGGACGTGGCCAGGGATCCTGAGTTGCGGGGCGCGCGCCCCAGCGATGTCCGCAGCGCCGTGATGCGGCGCCTGCAGGTGAACAATGTCAGCAGCGTCGAGCGCGGAGATATCACCGTCGAGCGCTCCGGCGATGGGATTGAGCTCATTGTCGACTATGAACGGCGTTTTCGGCTCTTGGCGAACCTCGACGGCGTGGCCAGCTTCCGCGAAGAGGCGATGGTGGACCCGTGAGCGACCCTCGGGACGATCTATCCCATCGCCTGGACTACCGGTTCCGCAACCCCCGGCTGCTGGAAGAGGCGTTGACCCATCGCAGCGTTAGCGAACGCAACAACGAACGCTTGGAGTTCCTCGGCGACAGCATCCTGAATTTCGTTATTGCCGACGAGCTGTTTAAGCGCCAGCCGGAGGACTCCGAGGGCAAGCTGAGCCGGCTTCGTGCCAGTCTCGTCAACCGGGAAACCCTCGCCAGCATCTCCAGGCAACTGGATCTGGGCGCGCACCTGCGCCTTGGCAGCGGCGAGCGCAAGAGCGGCGGCCGCAGGCGCGACTCCATCCTCTCCGATGCCCTGGAAGGTCTCTTCGGCGCCGTGTATCTGGACGGCGGCTTCGGCGCATGCCGTGATCTTATCGTGCGTCTGTACGCAAACCGATTACATAACCTGCCCAGCGCCGCCGAGCTCAAGGATCCGAAAACCCGCCTCCAGGAGCACTTGCAATCGGCCCGTTTGCCATTACCCACTTACCAGGTGCTGGAGATCGCCGGTAAGGCCCACGATCAGACATTTCGTGTGGAATGCCGTATCCCCGGCGTAGAGACGGCCACTGTGGGCGAGGCGCGCAGCCGGCGGCGCGCCGAGCAACGGGGCGCCGAGGCGATGCTCAGGGCGCTCAGCGCCGATGACCCGGAGAAGCAGCCATGACCGCAGGCAGCACGACGAACGCGGGCTCCACCGGTCAGCGCTGTGGCTACGTCGGGCTGGTCGGGCGGCCCAACGTGGGCAAATCCACGCTGCTGAACCGGCTGCTGGGCATGAAGCTCAGCATTGTCTCGCGGCGGCCGCAGACCACCCGTCACCGGATCCTGGGGGTTCACACCCATGGCAACACCCAGTTGATCTACGTAGACACCCCAGGGCTTCACGGCAAGCAGAAAAAGGCGCTGAACCGGTACCTGAACCGATCGGCAGTCGCCGCCCTGCGTGATGTGGATGTGGTGGTCATGCTGGTGGAGCCGGGTCGGTGGCTGGAGGATGACGAACTGGTGCTTGAGCATGTGCGTCAAGTCGATCGCCCCGTGATTGCAGTGGTGAACAAGGTGGATCTGGTCCCCCGGAAAGAGGCGTTGCTGCCGTACCTGAAAGAGCTCTCGGGTCGCTTTGCGTTCAGCGAGATTGTGCCCCTGTCGGCAACCAAAGGGCAGAACGTAGAATCACTGCAAGAGGCCATTCGAGGGTATGTCCCGGAGTCGGTGTTCTATTTCCCGCAGGACCAGGTCACCGATCGCAGCCAGCGCTTTCTGGTCGCTGAGCTGATCCGCGAGCAGCTCATGCGCACGCTCGGCCAGGAGATCCCCTACTCGACCTCCGTAGAGGTGGAGGCCTTCGAGGAGAGTAAGTCGCTCGTGCGCATTGCCGCGGTGATTTGGGTCGAGCGTGACGGCCAAAAGGCGATCGTCATCGGTCAGGGCGGCCGCCAGCTCAAGCTCATTGGCCAAAACGCCCGCCGCCATATCGAGCAGTTCATGGGCAAGCAGGCGCATGTGGAGCTGTGGGTGAAAGTTCGCGAGGGCTGGGCCGACGACGAGCGGGCCATGAAGAGCCTCGGTTACGACGAGAGCTGATATGCCGCCTTCGACCGGTCGTGAGGACACGCGAGCGGCCTGGGTTGTCCATCGGCGCCCCTACCGCGACACCAGCCTGTTACTGGAGCTGCTGACGCACGACCACGGCCGCATTGGCGCCGTGGCCCGCGGGGCGCGTGCCCAGCGCTCCCGCTGGCGCGGTGTGCTCGAACCCTTCCAGCCGGTCCTGGTGAGCTGGCAGGGGCGGGGCGAGCTGCTGACGCTGACCGGCGCGGAGGCCGGCGGGCGGCCGTTGCGTTTCCCCGGGACGCGCCTGGCCGCCGCCTTCTATCTCAGTGAGCTCGTGTTGCGCCTGCTGCGGCGCGACGATCCGGCGCCAGACATCTTTTTCGCCTACGGTGCCGCGCTGCAGGCCCTCGCGGGATCCGGCGAGGCCGAAGACGTCCCATTGCGGCTGTTCGAGAAGCGGTTGCTGCAAGCCCTCGGCTACGGCCTGCTGCTGCATGCGACGGCCGATACCGGCGCGGCGGTCGACCACCGTCGCAGCTACCGTTACATCCTGGAGTACGGCCCCGTGGACACCGCGACGCAGACTGGCGGGTTGCTGATCTCCGGCGAGGCATTACAGGCGCTGCACCGGGAACAGTTCGAAGACAGCGCACTGCGGGCGGAGATGCAGCGGCTCACAGGAGCGGCGCTGCGGCTCTACATTGGCGATCGACCGTTATACAGTCGATCCCTGTACCAGAGTCTGCGGCGTCGGCCGCGGAGCGCAAACGAGGAGACACCGCCATGAGCGCTGAGAACCAGGCGGGCGTGCTGCTGGGTGTGAACATCGACCACGTGGCGACCCTGCGGCAGGCCCGCGGTACCCGCTACCCCGATCCGGTACAGGCCGCGTTGATCGCGGAACAAGGCGGAGCGGATGGCATAACCCTGCACCTGCGCGAGGACCGTCGCCACATCCAGGATCATGACCTGGGACGCCTCGCGGACGTGCTGCAGACGCGCATGAACCTAGAGATGGCGGTTACCGAGGAGATGCTGACCATCGCCGAACGCCTGCGCCCCGCTTATTGCTGCCTGGTGCCGGAACGCCGCGCCGAACTGACCACCGAGGGGGGGTTGGACGTTGCCGGGCAGCCGCAGCGCATTGGCGATGCCTGCACGCGGCTTGCGAATGCGGGGATTCAAGTGTCCTTATTCATCGACCCGGAGGCCCACCAGATACTCGCGGCGAAAGAGGTTGGGGCCCCATTGGTAGAGCTCCACACCGGGCGCTACGCCGATGCTGGGAACACCGCGTCACAGCAAGCCGAGCTCGAGCGCATCCGCAGCGGGGTCGGGCTTGGTGTGGAAGCGGGGCTGACCGTCAACGCCGGTCACGGGCTGCACTATCACAACACCGAGGGGGTGGCCGCCATCCCGGGCATCCACGAACTCAACATCGGCCATAGCATCGTCGCCAGGGCCGTATTCAGCGGCCTGGAACAGGCGGTTCGCGACATGAAAGCGTTGCTTCGGGGAAGCGCCCGGTGAGCATCGTCGGCATGGGAACCGACCTGGTGCATGTGCCGAGGATTCAAAAGGTGCTGGCGCGCCATGGCCAACGCTTTGCCGAGCGTGTCCTCGCCCCTGAAGAGCTGCTGCGCTGGCAGACCCACGCCGACCCCGCCGCCTACCTCGCCAAACGCTGGGCGGTCAAGGAGGCCGCCGCCAAGGCGCTCGGGACGGGCATTGGCGGCGACACTGGCTTTCACGATCTGCGTGTCGCGCGATCCGCTGCCGGCAAGCCCTTGCTGCTGGTGACGGGGCGGGCGGAGGCAACGGCGCGGGCCCTGGGCATCGAGCACTGGCACGTGAGTATCAGCGACGAAGGCGACTATGCCCTTGCCTTCGTCGTGGCGGAGGGGCGAACTGGCGCAGCGTAATCCGCCGTTGATCGCATACCGCCTCAGGTGCACAACTCATGCTGCGTCTGTGCACCTACGGCGCAATTAGTCTTACGGTGCATTACGCTAGCGCTAATGGCACCCTACACCTTCGGTCGGGCCCCGTGCCATGGCAGGACTCCACCCCGTAGGGCGGGTTAGCGCAGCGTAACCCGCCGTCAATGACATGGCGCCGTAGACGCACAACCCGGGTTGCGGCTGTGCGCCCTTGGCGCAATTTGTTTGACGGTGCATTACGCCTGCGGCTAATGTCTACATCTTTCGATCGGCGGCGCTGCCGTGGCGTGGCTGCACGCCTTAGGCGGCGGGCAATCAGCGGTCACCGTCCTGACTGCGCTGCTGCAACACCATCAACTCATTGATGGCGTCCACCACCCGCTCAAAACCGCCGGTAATATCCTCAGGCCGGTTTTCGCCCACCGCCCGCTCCAGGGCGTCACAGGCTTGCTGCAGACGCTCCGCCCGGCAAACGCCGGCCGCCCCGTTGAGTTTGTGAACGTGGTCCTGCAGCGCCGCGCGATCACCGCGCCTATAGGCGTTGTGAATCGCACGGCGATGCTCGGGGAGTTCGGCGGCAAGCAGGCTTCGCAGCTCAGCGCTCAGCTCCCCACGGGCATCCTCCGCCAGCGACGGCAATTCCGCTACCTCCATCTCCGCCTCGCCGGCCGCGAGTCGAAGCTGGCGGGTCACCTGCGCCTCGGTCACCGGCTTGATGAGGCACTCGTCCATGCCGATCCGCATGAGCCGCTCCCGCTCGCCGGTCATGGCGTTCGCGGTCAATGCAACAATGCGGGGCATGGCGCGCCCGTGGTGCTGCGCATGGCCGCGAATTTCGCCGTACGCATCCTCGCCGCTCATGCGCGGCATGTGAATGTCCATAAACACAAGGGCGTAGTCAATCTCCCGGCACCGGTTCACCGCCTCATGGCCGTCACCTGCTTCGTCTACCTGTGCCCCCTGCTGCCCAACAATGGTGGAGACCAGCTTGCGGTTGATGGCATTGTCGTCGACCACCAGCACGCGAATCTCCCGCAAGCGATTCAGGGGCTCGGTCCGGCTCGCTTCGGGTCGCGGCGGCCGGGATTGCTGAGGCGCCATCCATTCGGGTGGCGTTTCGTCCAGTGACAGCACGCGGCATAGTTCGCGGTAGAGCGTCTGGCGGCGGACCACCTTGGGCAGGCAGGTCTGGGCGCCAAGTCGG
Organism: Aquisalimonas sp.; assembly: GCF_007120195.1. GTDB lineage: Bacteria > Pseudomonadota > Gammaproteobacteria > Nitrococcales > Aquisalimonadaceae > Aquisalimonas. Next base: position 24,177 of record NZ_SKOG01000002.1, on the reverse strand, counting down.
TACAAGTCGCACAGCTCGTTACGCTCCACAGTGCTCGCCAGGATGAGCACCGACGCATCCAGGCGCTGCGCTCGCGCCATCAGCTCGCGGAAGTAGCCGCGATCGAGCTCCTCCCGGCTGAGGCCCAGCACGATACAGTCCCAGGCAGTGTGGGACTTGGCCAGTGACAGGAAAGTCTCGGCGTCCTCTACATCCCGGACCTGCAGGCCCAACGCGCCGAAGACGTGCCGCGCCGCCAGCCGGCTGAGGGTCGACGTGTCATGGAGCAGAAGCTGCCGTCCGGCGAGCGGGTTGTGGCCGGCGGGCGTGCGAGCGTTCGTATTGGCCCGGCGTTGTTTCACGCACTCGAGCGTGAACCAAAACGTCGAGCCCTTATCCTGTTCACTCTCAAGGCCGACGTTACCCCCCATCTGTTCCACGAGCTTTTTGGAGATGATGAGGCCCAGCCCGGCGCCACCGAAACGCCGGGTGATGGACGTGTCGGCCTGGCTGAAGGCCTGGAACAGTTTTTCCTGTGCCTGGAATTTCAGGCCGATTCCGGTATCAGTCACCGTGATTCGGATCCGTACCCGGTCGTCAGACTCGTCCTCCAGCATGACCCGCACGACGACCCGGCCCTGCGGGGTGAACTTGACCGCATTGTGGACCAGGTTGGTGAGTACCTGCCGGATGCGGATGGGATCACCGAAAAGCCGAGCCGGCACATCCTGATAAATCAGATGCACCAGCTCCAGGTTCTTGCCGTAAGCCGTCGGGGCCATCAATGCCATGACCTCCTCGACGCAGTCACGCATGTCAAAGGCGACATTGTCGATAACCAGCTTGCCGGCCTCGACTTTCGAGAAATCCAGGATGTCGTTGACCAGGGCCGACAGATTGGTGCAAGACTCACGGATTGTGTCCACGAATTCCCGCTGCTCGTCGTTCAGCCGCGTGTGCGACAACAAATCAGTGAAGCCGAGAATACCGTTGATCGGCGTGCGAATCTCATGGCTCATGTTGGCCAGGAACTCGGATTTCACCTTGCTGCCCTGGAGCGCACGCTTGCGCGCAAGGTCGAGCTCCGCGTTCTGGATTTCCACCGCCTCAAGCGTTTCCCGGGACTCGCGGGTGGCCTGCTCGATCTGTTCATTGAGATCCGTTTCGTTGCGCTGCTGGCGGGCCGCCATTCGATTCACGGCGCGCGCCAGCTCGCCGATCTCGCCACTCGCAAGCAGGTGCGCCCGCGCCCGCAGATCGCCCGAGCCAAGGCGGCGTACGGTATCCGTGAGCCGGGCGATGGGCCGGACAACGCTGCGGCGCGCCCAGAATCCGAACCCGAGGCTGAACAACAGCGCGAGCCCCAGCGCTGCGGCGGCGCGCCTGGCCAAAACCGCTTCGCGCTGAAGGTAGGGCGTGGCATTCACGTCAACGAGCACCCAACCCACAAGCTGCTCGCCGCTGTCCAGCGGCAGGCGATCCAGCAAGGGGTCGGGGGGCGCCACCACGGGGACGCGGATACTGGGGAGGTGATCCAGGCGCAAAAGCCAGCCGCTTAGGCGCAGGAACATGTCCTCTGGTCGTGCTTCTTGTGCCGCCACGTCCTCGGCGCCAAAGTGGGCCACCACCTGTCCATCGGCCCGCTGCACAATCACTGTGGCAATGGCCGGGTCCAGCCGGGCCGCGGCTGCGATCTGGTGGACAACGGGCTGGTCTTCGCTCGCCAGCGGCTCCCGCAACGCGGGCGCCAGCTGCCGCGCCACGGTCTCACCCCGCTCGACCAGCTGCTTGTAAGTGTCCTGGGCCCTGCTGCTGAGTAGATACCCCACCAGCAGGGTTGTCGTCAGCACCGGTGCAAGCACCGCGAGCACGAAGACGCGCATCCCGAGTCCCCAGCGCATGGGTTACTCCGTCCTGTCCATGGGAATGGGCGGCTCTGCCGCCGCCGAGCGGAAGTCTCAACTATGCAATGGTACAGGTTCCTGGTGATCCCGACCTATGCGGCGTGATCACGAGCTTTCCCGCACATCCATTGTGGGCGAGAATAGGCGCGCCCTCGCGGACGCGCGTCACGCGATCACTACCGCACTGCACAGCGCTTGCCGGTAGCGAGGGACCAGCGCGACTCCTACGAGCCGCGACAAATAGCGGGCAACAGCGGAATCGCTACCTCTCCTCTGGCGGGTATCCGGACTGATTCCATGACGATTTTCGCGTTTGACATCGAAACCGTGCCGGACCTGGACGGGCTACGGCGGCTGTACGGCCTTGACGGTCTGGACGACGCCAGTGTGGCCGAGGCCGGATTCAGCCTGCGGCGCCAGGAGACCGGGGGCTCCGATTTTCTGCGCCTGCACCTCCACCGGGTGGTGGTGATCTCCATCGCCATGCGCAGCGGCGAGCGCTTCAAGATCTGGTCCCTGGGCCAAGGGGACGATGACGAGGCGGAGGTAATCCAGCGTTTCTACGATGGCATCGAGCGCTTCACCCCCACGCTGGTCTCCTGGAACGGCAGCGGCTTCGATCTGCCCGTGCTCCATTACCGGGCGCTTAGGCACGGGCTGAGTTCACCCCGCTACTGGGAGACCGGGGCCACGGAACAGACGTTTCGCTGGAACAACTATCTCAACCGCTTCCACGAACGCCACACGGATCTCATGGACATGATCGCCGGCTACCAGCCGCGGGCCAATGCGCCGCTGGATGAAATCGCCACCCTGTGCGGTTTCCCCGGCAAGATGGGCATGAGCGGCAGCCAGGTCCACCAGGCCATCGAGTCCGGGGCATTCGACAGCGTGCGCGACTACTGCGAGACTGACGCACTCAATACCTACCTGGTGTGGCTGCGTTTCCAACTGCTGCGCGGTCACCTGGATCGCCCCGGGTACGCGCGGGAGTGCGCCATCGTGCGTGAGACACTCGCGGGCGACGGCCGCGCGCACCTCCGGCAGTTCCTGGACGCCTGGCCGATGGATTCCGTGGAACAGGGCACTGATGGCTAAGCGCCGGCGTCGCTCGCGCATTCCCGGGGAGCCGGTGGATGTCCAGGTGGAGTCCCTGAGCCATGAAGGCCGGGGCATTGCCCACATCGCCGGCAAGACCGTTTTCGTCCACGGCGGCCTCCCGGGCGAGGCCGTGCGCATGCGCTATACCAAGTGCCACCGCCGGTTTGATGAAGGGCGCGTGGAGGCGGTGCTGGCGCCCGCTCCGGAGCGGGTCGAGCCGCGTTGCCCGCACTTTGGGGTGTGCGGTGGCTGCAGCCTCCAGCACATGCCCCCGGAACAGCAGATCCGCTTCAAGCAAGGGGTATTGCTGGAGCAACTCGCCCACATCGGCGGCGTGACGCCGGAGACGGTACTCGACCCGATCACGGGGCCCATCTGGGGATACCGGCGCAAGGCGCGCCTGGCGGTCAAGGACGTGCCCGCCAAGGGGCGGGTCCTGGTCGGTTTTCGCGAAAAGCACAGCCCCTATGTGGCCGATATGACAGAGTGCCACGTGCTGGACCCGCGGGTCGCAGACCGCCTCACGGACCTGAGCGCGCTGGTGGCCGGGCTCTCCTGCCGCGGTCGTTTGCCGCAGATCGAGGTGGCCATCGGTGACGACACGGTGGCCCTGGTGTTTCGCAACCTGCACCCTTTCACCGGTGCCGACTACCGGCGCCTGGCCGCATTTGGCGAACAGCACGGTCTCGCCATCTACGAGCAGCCGGGGAACGAGGACACGGTGACACCGGTGTGGCCCGGCGCACCACGCCTGGCTTATCGGCCCGCCCCGGGTGAACCGGTAATCGAGTTCCAGCCCACCGACTTCACCCAGGTGAACCGCGGCATCAACACCGCCATGGTTGAGCGGGTACTTGAGTATCTGCAGCCGCAGCCGGCCGACCGCGTCCTGGAGCTCTTTTGTGGCCTGGGCAATTTCTCACTGCCGCTCGCCCGACGCGCCGGGGAGGTCGTGGGCGTGGAGGGCGATGAGCGGTTGGTCCGGCGCGCGCAGGAAAACGCCGCACGCAATGGCATCGCCAATGCACGGTTTTACGCCGCCGACCTTGCGGCGGACACAGACACACCGGCCTGGCTCGACAGACCCGTCGACAAGATACTGCTGGATCCACCGCGCTCCGGTGCGGCGGCGGTCATCGCACGCGTCGGCGGCCTCGCAGCGCGGACGGTGTTGTACATTTCCTGTAACCCGGCCACCCTCGCCCGGGACGCGGGCGCCCTGGTCCACGAACATGGCTACCGGCTCGAGCGGGCGGGGGTCATGGACATGTTCCCGCATACGGCGCACGTGGAGAGTCTGGCGCTGTTTCGTCACGGAGGCTGACAGAGAGGCCCATGGCAAAACAACTCGAAATCCTCAATTGCACAGTCGCTTATAACGGTTTCTTCAGGCTGGAACGCTACCAGTTGCGCCACGGACTGTTTGCCGGCGGCATGAGCCAGGAGCTCGTGCGCGAGCTGTTCCGGCGGGGCCGTGTGGCGGCGGTGCTTCCCTACGACGCGGTACGCGATGCGGTCGTGCTCATCGAACAGTTCCGCATTGGCGCCATGGATGCACCGACCGGCGCCTGGCTCATGGAAACCATCGCAGGGGTCGCCGAGCCCGAGGAGACCATCACGGCGGTGGCCCACCGCGAGGCCCGGGAGGAGGCGGGTCTGAGACTCGACGAACTGATGCGGATCTGCGACTACTACCCGAGCCCGGGAGCGTCGTCGGAACTCGTCAGTCTGTTCTGCGCACGTGTGGACGCCACCGGCGTCGAAGGCGTGCACGGACTCGCCGAGGAAAACGAAGATATCCGCGTCCACGTCCTGCCCGTGGAAGAGGCCATGGACATGCTGGAGCACGGCATTATCAACAGTGCCATGCCCATTATCGCGCTGCAGTGGCTGGCGCTGAACCGCGAGCGCCTGCTCGACCTGTGGGCCGACTAAAGAGCGCATTCTCTGTTCCATGACCTTGCCTCGCTACTCCCGGGCGTACCGCGCACGGCGATGCTTCGGTTCATACCCCGCGCGCCTGCTCGGCGGCATTGCCGATGTAGCGCGCCGGAGTGAGCTCCCTTAAAGTTTGCCGCGCCTCTTCGGGAAGATCGAGCGCGTCGATGAACGCCTTCATGCCGGCGGCGTCAACACGATGCCCGCGCGTGAGTTCCTTGAGCTTCTCGTAAGGATGCTCGATCCCGTAACGGCGCATGACCGTCTGGATGGCCTCGGCGAGGACTTCCCAGTTGGCGTCGAGATCCTCGGCGATACGCTGGCGATTGACTGCCAGCTTGCCCACGCCCTTGAGCAGCGCGTCGTAGGCGATCAGCGAGTGGGCGATGCCCGCGCCCGCACTGCGCAGCACGGTGGAATCCGTCAAATCACGCTGCCAGCGGGACACGGGGAGCTTGGCCCCCAGATGCGAGAACACGGCATTGGCCAGCCCCAGATTGCCCTCGGCGTTTTCGAAGTCGATCGGGTTCACCTTGTGCGGCATGGTCGATGATCCCACCTCGCCGGCGACCAGGTCTTGCTTGAAGTAGCCCCAGGCGATATAGCCCCAGACATCGCGGCTGAAGTCGACCAGCACCGTATTGAGCCGGGAGCAGGCATCGAACAGCTCGGCAATGTAGTCGTGGGGCTCGATCTGGGTTGTATAGGGGTTCCAGGTCAGCCCGAGCCCCTCGACGTAGCGGCGCGCAAACGACGGCCAATCGACCTCCGGATAGGCCACGTGGTGGGCATTGTAGTTGCCGACCGCGCCGTTGATCTTCCCCATGATGGGCACAGCGGCGATCTGGGCACGCTGGCGCTCCATCCGGTAAGCGACGTTTGCCATCTCCTTGCCCAATGTGGTCGGGGAGGCCGGCTGGCCGTGCGTGCGCGACAGCATGGCCACATCGGCGTTGGTGTGCGCCAGTTCGCGCACGGCGTCGATCATCCGATCCAGGATCGGCAAGAGCACCTCGCGTCGTGCTGCATCCAGCATCAGCGCGTAGGCCAGGTTGTTGATATCCTCGGAGGTGCAGGCGAAGTGCACGAACTCCCTGATCGACCCGAGTTCCGGATGCCCGGCAATGGCTTCCTTGATGTAGTACTCCACCGCTTTGACGTCATGATTCGTGGTCGCTTCAAGCGCCTTGACGCGACCGGCCTGCTGCGGTTCGAAGTCGGTGATCAGTCGGTCCAGGGCCTGGCGGGCGGCGTCCGACAGGGGCGGGACTTCCGTGAGCACCGGCTCGGCCGCTAGCGCCTGGAGCCAGCGCACCTCTACGATTAGGCGGTGCCGGATGAGGCCGAACTCGCTGAAGATGGGCTGCAGGGCTTCGGTCTTGTTGCCGTAGCGACCGTCGACGGGGGAAATCGCCGTGAGTCGGGTGAGTTCCATGGTGGCTCCGCTGTTTCCTGGCCCTTTGCTTGCCCACACCTGCGGGTGCAGGATCGTTCCCGGGCTGCCGGGGCTATTCTATCAGTGTGCGGAAAAAGATCACCGGCAGCCTTGGATCATGACGCCGCTTCGGGCACGCTTGACGACCCTTGATGATCGAGGCGCCGCGCCGGTCCCATCCATACCCCCTACGGAGGAATCAATAATGGCCGACTATCGCACCGAAAAAGACAGCATGGGCGAACTGCGCGTGCCCGCGGATGCGCTCTACGGCGCCCAGACGCAACGCGCGGTGGATAACTTCCCCGTGAGCGGCATCCCCATGGGGCGCCCGTTCATTCGCGCACTTGGCTTAATCAAGGCGACCGCGGCCGAGGTCAACCGCGATCTCGGCTTGATGGATACGAGTACTGCCGACGCCATCGTGACCGCCGCCCTGGCAGTGGCCGAGGGTGAGCACGACCAGCAATTCCCTGTGGATGTCTTCCAGACGGGTTCCGGCACCAGCAGCAATATGAACGCCAACGAAGTCATTGCCCATCTGGCCACCAGGGAAGCGGGCACGACGATCCATGCCAACGACCACGTGAACATGGGCCAGAGCAGTAACGACGTCATCCCCACGGCGATCCATGTCAGCGCCGCCCTGGAGACCCAGGAACGGCTGTTGCCGGCGCTCGAGCACCTGGAGCAAACCATCGAGGCGCGTGTCTCGGAACTCTCCGAAGTGGCCAAGACGGGCCGAACGCACCTCATGGACGCCATGCCCGTGACGCTGGGACAGGAACTCTCCGGCTGGGGGGCCCAGATCCGGCAGGGTCGGGAGCGGATCAGCGACACACTGCCGCGTTTGCGCGCTCTGGCCCAGGGCGGCACCGCCGTCGGCACGGGGATCAACGCGCATCCCGAGTTCGCAGGACGCTTTGCCAATCGCCTGGCAGAGCGCACCGGCCTGGCCTTCCGGCCGATGGACAATTGTTTCCTGGGCCTGAGCAGCCAGGATACGGTCGTGGAACTTTCGGGGCAGTTGCGCGCGCTCGCGGTGGCCTACATGAAGATCGCCAACGACCTGCGCTGGATGAATAGCGGCCCACTGGCCGGGCTCGGCGAGATCAGCCTGCCCGCCCTGCAGCCAGGCTCCAGCATCATGCCGGGTAAGGTGAACCCGGTGGCGCCGGAATCCGTTGCCATGGTGGCCGCCCAGGTCATGGGTAACGACGGCGCCGTCGCCATCGCCGGGCAGTCCGGCAACTTCCAGCTGAACGTCATGCTGCCCCTGGTTGCGCACAATGTGCTGCAAAGTATTTATATTCTGGCCAATGCAGCGACCCTGCTGGCAGATAGCGCCATTGCCGGCTTCACGGTGAATCAGGCAAGACTGGACGACGCCTTGGCCCGTAACCCGATACTCGTCACCGCCTTGAACAGTGTGATCGGTTACGAGCTGGGCGCCAAGGTCGCCAAGCGTGCCTACGCGGAAGGACGCCCCGTACTGGACGTGGCCGAAGAGATGACGGATCTCGAGCGTTCCGAACTGGAGCGGATTATGGATCCGCGCTCCCTCACGGAGGGGGGGATTCCAGGCTGAAGTGTGCATAGTGCTGCGCCGGTGCATCCTCTGTTGCGGTATCCAGGTACAGCCACTGGAGCCTGAGGTCAGCGGGCGGCTCCAGTGGCTCGCCTTCGACGATGGTGCTGTAACCATCGCCGCCGACAATACGGTGGCGATGGGTCAAGAACAGCCCATCCAGGGCACCGGCCTTTAGAAACGCGTGCAGCACGTAAGGCCCGGTGACGGAGTAGGCCCGGCGATACCCCATTTGACCCAATTGCCGGGCGGCTGCCTCACCGCAAACGGCGCTGCCCTCGTTCACGGGCACGACCCGAGCGCCGCGGCCCTCGTGGCGGGCGACCGCCTCTGCCGGGGCATCACGGGTGGTCAGCACTGTTACCCGGCGGCCCTGCCGCAAGAGCGACAGCGGTAGCTGAAAATCCAGGCTCGCCGAAAGCACCGCCACATCAGGCTGAGGTGGGTAGCCGTGCCGGGTGCGCCAGGCATGCAGGTCCTGGAACGGTGGCTTGGAGCTCAGGGGCAGCACGTCCTGGGCCGTCCCCAGGCGCAGGTCGCGCAGGTATCGGCCGCTCGTGATGAGCACATCGGCGCGCGCCGCCAGTTCCTGGAACAGCCGCCAGTCTCGCGGATCACTGATACTCGCCGCGACCCCGAGGCGCCCCGTTTGCCGATTGACCAGGGCGATCCGACCGTCGAGCGTGGCAATGAAGTTGCCATAAATCCACGGCCCGAAGCGACCCCCGCTAGGCAGGGGCGCTTCCAGATAGAGCCCCAGCAGAGGAACCGGATCAACCGCGGCGGGGTAGAGCGGTTGCACAGGAGCGGTGTACCGGGATTCGGTCATGATAGTTGTGATGCACTCGCTAGTTGGAAAAACGCCACACTACCAGTATGTCCCCAGGGACGCCTACGCGCGCGGCGCTGACCGTGGGACGCGGCGCCCGTAACTGACGTATCATGACCGGGATCGGCTGCTTTGCCGGCTACCTTGCCACCAACAGGGTCAGGCCGTTAGCGTCCGGTGCCACGCAGAGAGGTTCAAGACGGAATGGACGTGGTACTGGTCGATGACCACCAGTTGGTCCGTAGCGGTATCCGCCGCCTGCTGGACGACGCGCACGACATTGAGGTTACCGGTGAAGCGGCCAGCGGCGAGGCTGCCCTGCAATTGGTCCGCGACAAACGGCCCGACGTGGTGCTCATGGATGTAAGCATGCCCGGCATAGGCGGGCTGGAGGCCACGCGAAAGCTGCTTCGCATTGTCCCGGCGCTCAAGATCATCGCCCTGACCATCCACGGGGATGAGCCCTATCCAAGCCGCCTGATGGAAGCAGGTGCGATGGGGTATATCACCAAGGGCTGCGACGAGGAGGAAATCATTGGCGCGATTCGGACCGTATGCCGTGGCGAGCGTTACGTCGGTGCGGAAATCGCCCATCAAATGGCCCTGGCAAGCTTTGACGGCACGCGCGGAGGCGGGCTGGGGAAGCTCTCTCAGCGGGAAATCCAGGTGATGATCATGGTCACCCAGGGACGCAAGGTGCAGGAGATTTCGGATATCCTGTGTATCAGCCCCAAAACGGTGAGCACCTACCGCTACCGGCTGCACGAGAAGCTTGGGGTGGAAAGCGACGTGGAATTGACCCACCTGGCCCTGCGCCATGGAATGATTGACCAAATGCCCTAGTGTCCTGTACCTGCATGAGCGAAGCGCTGCCATTTGATGCCCGTGAACTCGTCCGCTCGTTCCCCGACCAGCCAGGTGTTTACCGAATGCTCGACGGGGATGGGCAGATCATCTACGTCGGTAAGGCGCGCAAACTCCGGCGGCGGGTTGCCAGTTACTTCACGGCCTCGGTGAAGAACCCGCGCACCCGCGCCATGGTCGCGCAAGTTGCGGACATCAGCTTCACGGTCACTCACACCGAGGCCGAGGCCCTGATCCTGGAAAACACCCTGATCAAGGAGCACAGCCCGCGCTACAATGTGCTTCTGCGCGACGACAAGAGCTACCCCTACATCTTTCTCTCCGACACACAGACATTTCCGCGCCTTGGCTTCCATCGGGGCAGTAGACGCCAGCCAGGGCGTTATTTTGGCCCGTTTCCCAGTGCCGGCGCGGTCCGGGACACGCTGAGCCACCTGCAAAAGGTGTTCCCAGTGCGCCAGTGCGAGGACACCTTCTTCGCCAATCGCTCGCGGCCATGCCTTCAGTACCAGATCAAGCGCTGTACCGCCCCCTGCGTGGGCTATGTCTCGCCAGCGGAATACGCGCGGGACGTGGAGCACGCCGTCATGTTTCTTGAGGGCAAGAGCGGCGAGGTCATCGACCGGCTGGTGCGGCAGATGGAGGAAGCCTCCGAGCAACTGGATTTCGAGCTCGCCGCGCGGCTGCGCGATCGTATCGCGACGCTAAGACGCATCCAGGAAAAACAGGCCATGGCCGGCGAGAAGGGAGACCTGGACGTGGTCGCTTGCGCCGCCGAAGGGCGTGCGGCCTGCGTTCAAGTGTTCGTGATTCGTCACGGCCACAACCTGGGCAACAAGAGCTTCTTCCCCAAAGTGCCGCAGGGCACGGAGCCCGGGGAAATCCTCGCCGCATTTCTGGCGCGGTACTACCTGGGCCGGGAGACTCCCAGGGAGATTCTGGTCAATGTCGAGGTGGCCGAGCGGGAAGTGCTGCAAGAGGCCCTGGCCCAGGACGCGGGGCACGCCGTCGTCATTCGCCGCCGGGTGCGTACCGAGCGCCGGCGTTGGCTGGACATGGCGGTGAACAATGCCCGCACCGCCCTGCAGGCCCGCGCTGCCCAACAGGCAGGGCAGGGGCAGCGCATGGACGCCCTGCAGCAGGCCCTGGATCTCGAAGCCATCCCGCAGCGCATAGAGTGTTTCGATGTTAGCCACACCGGCGGCGAGGCGACCGTGGCGTCTTGTGTGGTGTTCGATCACGAAGGCCCGGTGAAATCCGACTACCGGCGATTCAACGTCACCGACATCGAGCCGGGCGATGATTACGCGGCGATGCGCCAGGCCCTGGAGCGGCGCTACACACGGCTGAAACGCGGTGAAGGCGTGTTGCCGGACCTGTTGCTCATTGACGGCGGCCCGGGGCAGGTGAAGCAGGCCATGGCGGTGCTGGAAGAGTTGCAGGTCGACGGAGTGCCCGTCATCGGCATCGCCAAAGGGCCGGATCGGCGCCCGGGAGAGGAGAAGCTGTATCTCGCTGAGCGCGATGAAACAGTTATACTGCCCGCGGATTCCCCGGCATTGCACGTGTTGCAGCAGATCCGGGACGAAGCCCATCGATTCGCGATTAGCGGGCACCGGAATCGGCGCAGCAAAGCCAGGCGCGGTTCAAGGCTCGAGGATATCCCGGGGCTCGGGCCCAAGCGCCGGCAGAACATCCTCAAGCAATTCGGCGGATTGAAAGCGGTTTCCCGAGCGGGCGTGGACGATCTCGCCCGGGTGGCCGGCGTCAGCCGAGAGCTGGCGCAGCGGATTTACGACATGTTCCACGGTGATGGGAAGGGTTGATGCAGTCATGGATATGAATGTGCCCAACAGCTTGACCCTGGCACGCATTGCCATGATCCCGATTTTCGGGCTCGTGTTTTTTCTGCCGGTCGAGTGGTCCAACCTCGCCGCCGCAGTGATCTTTGCCCTGGCCGCGGTAACAGACTGGCTCGACGGCTGGCTGGCGCGGCGACTTGGGCAGACGTCCGCTTTCGGCGCCTTCCTCGATCCAGTCGCGGACAAGCTGATGGTGGCCGTGGCTCTGGTGGCCCTGGTCACCGAGAATCCCTCGGCATTCTTCGCTCTGCCCGCGGCGGTGATCATCGGGCGGGAGATCGCCGTGTCCGCGCTGCGCGAGTGGATGGCGGAACTGGGTAAACGGGCAACCGTTGCCGTCAATGTCATCGGCAAGTTCAAGACCGGCGCCCAGATGATCGCCATCATTCTACTGGTCTACGGAGCGCCGCTGCTGGGTCTGCCCACCGTCGCTCTCGGCATGTTGTTGCTGTATGCGGCCGCCGGGCTGACGCTTTGGTCCATGATCGTCTATCTGCGGGCCGCCTGGGTGGTGCTGGTAGCGGAACCCCGCCACGATGCCGGCCAGACTTGACAGGCAGCGGATGGTGACTAGACTATGCTCCTCCTCAGGCGGGAATAGCTCAGTGGTAGAGCACAACCTTGCCAAGGTTGGGGTCGCGAGTTCGAATCTCGTTTCCCGCTCCAGATTGAAGGAATCGGTCAGCGCTTCCTTAACGCAACCCCGGCTTCCTGCCGGGGTTTGCTTTTCGGGCAGCGAGGCAACACGGTGCGGGGTGTGCCTGGGTACTTGTGTTATGGTGCCCGCAATCGCTCGTGGGCACCATCGGGTGCCGTGTTAACATAGGCCCAGCACGGGCTCGGTGGCAGAGTGGTGATGCAGCGGACTGCAAATCCGCGTACGTCGGTTCGATTCCGGCCCGAGCCTCCATCCAGATCAGCAAGCCGCCGCTCATGCGCGCGAGTGCGTACGACTGACCTAGCGCGGCCCCAGGCAGCTTGCCGTCTTGCACCAGACCCTGTCCCCGGTGGTGACCACCCATAAGCCAGGGCATAACCGTGACGCCACGCCAATGATCACCGTCCAGCCGGAGCTCTTCGGCTGTGACATGGACGCTACTCAGACCATGAATCGACGCTGGCTCGAGATCATAGCGGAGTTCGTTGTGTCCGCTTAACCCGCCCCCGCCGTCACAGTCGTTGGTTTGGCCCGGCAAGGATTCCGCGTGGCCAACCATCGGGATGGCCCGGTGTTCGTCCACCGGACGCCTGGGCTGGGGGATTCAAGCCTCGGCACGCTGGGCGCCGCGCGTGGTGGCCAGGAAAATTCCTCCAATCCCCGCCAGAACGACGTCTCTGCTCACCAACAATAGCAGGGAGAAGCCCACCGCCTCTGCAGTCTCGACACCTAGCGGAAGCAGCATCACGATGGTCGCTCCCTCTCGCACCCCAAGGCCGGAAATTGAAATTGGGAGCATTCCCGCGAGTATCCAGAGGGCCGCAACCCATAACGTATCCAGATAGGTCAACGGCAGGCCCAGGCTCTGAGCGACGCAAAAGACGAGCAGCCCGTTCAGAAGGTTCGACGCGATGGCCCAGAACCATAGCCAGAAATGCTCGACGAGGCGCAAGTCTGCGAAACTCTGAAATGCCGACATGAGTTTGATGAGGCTAGCACCAATCCTGCCGTTGGATAGGGGCATCCATCTTTTTATTAGCGCTATCACATGCACATTCGCGCACAGCACATAGCCGACGACCAAACCAAACAGCACCATGCTCAGCGTCAGTCGCGCCGCCCCGCTCTCCGGAGGCAAGATGAGGACATAAGCGAACAAACCCAGTCCCAGCAACGCGATTGTGTCACCGAGTCGATCATAAACAATGCTTGCCAACGCCTGCGCTGGCATCTGGTTGACACGCGAGAGCATGTACCAGCGCACCGCCCCACCGGCCATGTAACCCGGAAGCATTAGACTGTAAAAGGCCGAAATGAAGTTAATACGGTTGACTTGCCATGTGGTGAATGTCATGCCGAGATGACTCACCAGGAGCTTCAGCCTGAGGGCCGCAAACCACTTGAATGCAAGGACTAGCGGAATCGCGGGGAGAAGATAGAGTCCGTTTAGCTCCGTGATCAACGCTACAATCCGGTCTGCCCCCGCAAAGTGGAGCACCAGGCCGAGGAGAATGACGCTGGCCAAGACCCTGAGCGTTAGCCAAAAAATCCCCCTGACTGTCTTGCTCTCCCCTCGAGACAACGCCCCCATAAGCGCTCCTCGCATCATCATCCAATGAGTGGCGTCACCCGTTTCGGCACTTTTCTTTATGTCATCTCTACAAGCGTGCTTGAAAAGCCCTGTACAAGCACTTCCTGAGGCCGACAAGCACGCTGCCGTGCTGCGACGGCCAGAGATGACGCACTTCAGCTGCTGCCCCAACTGGACCGACATCTTCCACTGTCTCTACCCAGACCTCAAGGCGCCCAGATTCAGTGCACCGCACGCTGCCGCCAGAAGCTCAACCAGGCGCGCCGCTTGGCCCGGGACTGCCTCCACCCCCATGTCTTTCCAGCGGTGACGTCGGGCCGCTGGTGCCTAAGCCTGGCAACCCACCCCCAGGGCATTGACTTCGATACATTGAGGGCTCTCTTGAACTCGCCCTCCAGCGCTGTGGCAGCGCCGCAGTACGGCCGGTCGCAGCGCCTCCGGCGTCGCGCCAAGGCGTGCACGGTGCTTGCCCGGGAGGAGGGTGCAATCTGCCATGCCCGGGTCGGGCACGCCACTCGCGCGCTTGCGCCGAGCGTGAAGCGGGGCTTCTCTGTCCTGCGGGGCATGTCGGGCCCACGTGCCCGGCCTGCAGAGCCGCGCCCCTGGGATCCACCCACACGTGCGGGCCTTGTGCGCGGCAATTGTGGAGTGCATAAGCCCCTGATAGCATTACCGCTGACTGATGGGACAATCACGGTTTCGCTGGGCCGCAAACCCGGGCACATCGGTTCGGCTGCGGCCCGAGCTTCCATCCTTGCCACTGCTGTCACCGCACACCGGATTTCGGTCATTGGGCAGCGTTCGGATATCCGCATCCTCTTGCAGACACCGCGGGTGTGATGGAACAGGTAGACATAGCAGACTTAAAATCTGCTGGGCTTATGCCCGTGCCGGTTCGAGTCCGGCCACCCGCACCATTGGGTCAGCCAGCGGCCATGGCGTGATGACATCCAGGTTACGCGAGAAATGGGATACCTGCTACAGCGCCGCCAGCCCGCTGGATGCGCGGGCCGCCGAGGTTCTCACCGAGAACCGCCATTTGCTGCCAGGGCGGGGCGCGGCGCTGGATGTGGCCGCCGGACTGGGCGGCAATGCCTTTGTGTTGGCGCGACAAGGCCTGGACACTCAGGCCTGGGACCTCTCAAGGGTCGCCGTCGCCCTTGTGCGGGGCTATGCCCGCGAGACCAAGCTTCCAGTCACCGCGATCACCCGAGACGTCGTCGCTCACCCGCCCGCGCCAGAGAGCTTCGAAGTCATTGTCGTCTCCGGCTTTCTGCACCGCGAGCTCTGCCCGGCTATCGCCGCCGCCCTGCGCCCCGGTGGGCTGCTGTTCTACCAAACCCACTGTCGGCACCGCTGCAGCTCCGGTGGCCCATCCAACCCCGCGTTCCTGCTCGAGGACGGAGAGCTGTTGCAGCTGTTCCATACCCTGTCACCCATTGTCTACCGCGAGGAACGACAACTCGGTGACCCCTTTTGCGGTTTCCGGGATCGCGCCATGCTGGTGGCGTTACGGAAACCTCGACCCAGTGAGGGCTGACATGCCGAGAAGAACAAAGATCGTGGCAACGCTTGGGCCAGCGACGGAGAAACCCGGCGTCCTCGAGGGAATCATCCAGGCCGGCGTCTCGGTCGTGCGCCTGAACTTCTCCCACGGTGACGCGCAAGGGCACTCGCGCACGGCCCGGTCCGTGCGTGAGACCGCCCGTCGCCTGGGGCAGGACGTCGCCATCCTGGCGGACCTACAAGGCCCCAAGATCCGGATCGAGCGTTTCAGCAATGGCGCGGTGGAGCTCAACGACGGTGACTCCTTCTTCCTCGACCCGGAACTGGCCCGTGATGCGGGAACCAAGGCCGGTGTCGGCGTCGCCTATGAGGCGTTACCCCGGGACGTCCACCCCGGCGATACCCTTTTGCTCGATGACGGCCAGCTCGTGCTGAGCGTCGAGCGCGTCGAGGGCCCCCGCATTCACTGCCGCGTCGAGCTTGGCGGGCGCTTGACCAACAACAAGGGCATCAATCGCCAGGGCGGCGGGCTCTCTGCCCCGGCTCTGACTGACAAGGACCGCGCTGATATCGTGAGCGCCGCTGAACTCGGTGCGGACTATGTGGCGGTGTCCTTCCCGCGCGCCGCCGAAGACCTGCACGAGGCCCGGCAACTGCTTGAGGAGGCGGGCAGCCAGGCCAGCGTGATCGCCAAAATCGAACGCGCGGAAGCGGTCGAGGCCATCGAATCGATTATCGAGGCCTCGGACGTCATCATGGTGGCACGCGGCGACCTGGGTGTGGAAATCGGGGATGCCGAATTGCCCGGGGTGCAAAAGCGCATCATCGCAACCGCGCGCAACCACAACCGTGTCGCGATTACCGCCACGCAGATGATGGAATCCATGATCACGCACCCGACGCCGACGCGCGCTGAAGTCATGGACGTGGCGAACGCAGTTATGGATGGCACCGATGCGGTCATGCTCTCGGCCGAGACGGCCACCGGCGCCTATCCGGTGCGCACGGTGGAGGCCATGGCCAGGATTTGCCTGGGCGCGGAACGCCAGCGCGCGACACAGCGCTCCACTCACCGGATCGATTCCCAGTTTGGCCGGATCGATGAAGCGATCGCCATGGCGGCGATGTATACGGCGAATCACCTCGAGGTGAAGGCCATTATCGCCCTCACGGAATCCGGGGCAACGGCGCTGTGGATGTCACGCATCAGCTCGGCCATTCCCATCTACGCACTGACCCAGCACGAGGCCACGCGGCGTCGCACGGCCCTGTACCGCGGCGTCTACCCCGTGGCCTTCGATATCATGCACCACGACGCAACCATGGTCGTCATGGACGCCGTAGGCACACTGAAGGAGACGGGGCTGGTGGCACCGGGCGATCTCGTGGTCGTGACCAAGGGGGAGTTTTCCGGAATTCCTGGGGGAACCAACGCCATGAGAATCCTCCGTGCCTAACTCGCGCTGGAGCGCGCCGGCCCGCTCAACACCACCCAACACACCTCGCGGAATTGATTGGGGCGGTGTCGCCAGTACAATGCCGAAGATTCCCCGCGGATAGGCCGGCGGAAGGTTGGGGACGGCGCTTCGGACAACGGATGCAACGGACTGAACTGCCCTTTCCGGGCTGGGAGACGGGCGTTACGTCTTGCGAATTAAATCATCAACGCTCGATGCGGCAGAAGGTAAGAAGCTATGGCGGTACCTCGTGCCTCTATTCACGGCGAGTGGTCAAGCGGTCTGGTCTTCATCCTCGCGGCGACCGGCTCCGCGGTGGGGCTAGGGAATCTTTGGCGCTTTCCCTATCTGGTCGGTGAGAACGGCGGCGCCGCCTTCGTCATAATCTATTTGCTCTGCATACTCCTGGTGGGGCTACCCATCATGATTGCGGAGATCACCATCGGCCGCCGCGGTAAACGCAGCCCGATCAACAGCCTGCGCTCGGTCTCTCTGGAGGAGGGGCGCTCCCGGCGGTGGTCTTTACTCGGCTGGCTCGGCGTTGCCGCGGGCTTTTTTATCCTGTCGTTCTACAGCGTGGTCGGCGGTTGGGCGCTGTTCTATGTGCTCCAGGCGCTACTCGGCAGCTTCGGCGGCATCACCGCCGATGCGGCCAGCGAGCTCTTCGACACGCTGCTCGCTAGCCCAGGCTCGGTGGTGGTTTGGCACACGCTGTTCATGCTGATTCTCTTCGTCATTGTCGCCGCGGGGGTTCGGCGTGGTCTGCAGCGCGCCGTAACGCTCCTGATGCCGTTGCTGTTCGTGCTGCTGATACTGCTGGTCGGTTACGGCATGGCGGCATCCGGCGCGTTCCAGGAGGCCATGGCCTTTATGTTTCGGCCCGACTTCTCTGCAGTGGAGGCTGGCACCATCCTGACGGCGCTTGGGCAGGCGTTCTTCACACTGAGCCTGGGCATGGGCGCCATCATGGTCTACGGCGCCTACCTGTCGCGGCAGGAATCCATCGCGAAGAGTGCCGCCTGGATCGTGGGCATGGATACAGCGACGGCCCTGCTTGCCGGACTGGCCATCTTTCCGATCGTTTTCGCCGCAGGCCTGGAGCCGGGCGAGGGCCCTGGCCTGGTGTTCGTGACCCTGCCGATTGTCTTTGGGGAGATTCCCTTCGGCTACGGGCTCGGCCTGCTGTTCTTTGTGCTGCTCTCGGTGGCGGCGGTGACCTCCGGCATGTCGCTGCTGGAGCCGGCAACAGCGTACCTGACGGAGCAAACCGGCGGCAACCGTGCGCAGGCGGCCGCCCTGATCACAGGATTGATCTGGGTGCTGGGGATTGCCTGCGGGCTGTCCTTGAACGTCTGGAGCGGCTTTGAGCTCCTGCCGGGGATGGGCATTTTCGACGCGCTGGAGTTTGTCTCCAATGACATCATGTTGCCGTTGGGTGGTCTGCTGATTGCGGTTTTCGTGGCTTGGCGCATGCGCCTGTCCAGCGTGGTCTCGGAGCTGGGTGCAGATCAGGACAGCGCCGTGTTCAAGACCTGGCTGTTCGCGACGCGATTCGTTGCCCCGGCGGCCGTGATCCTGGTGTTCCTGAACGCCACGGGTCTGTTCGGGTAGAAAAGGATATGGCTTCAGCACGGGGGAAGGGCAGGGGGCGCGGGCGCGCCCTGGTGTTCGTGATCGTATTCCTGGGTGGCGGCTTTGCCCTATACGCCGCGCCACCCCATCCCCAGGTGGTCGACTGGCCCGTAGCCCAGTGCGTGCAGAAAACCCCCGAGCTGGCCGCTATGCCCTGGGTGGAGGTAACGGTCGCTGACGCCGAGCCGGAGCGCGGCGAGACCGCCGCGGTTTTCCACGCTCGGCTTGCCGCCACCGGCCCCCACAGAGCCGCTGGGATGCAACACCTCTGCCCGGAGGCCATTGCCGTCAACCCCATCCTCTTCGTATTCGCCGAACCGACTCGCCCGGCATTCCACATGGACAACGTCCACGCTGCGCTGGACATCGCTTTCATCAATGCCAACGGCGTGATCGTCGCCATCGAGCGGATGACACCCGACCAGAGAACGCTGACGCGCGCCAATCAGCCCGTAGCGGCCGCTTTGGAGCTGCCTGCAGGGCGCGCTGATGCCTACGGGCTGGTCGAAGGCATGGTCATCAAGTGGTCTCAACCCGTTGAGTAACCTTGGCTTTGTGCATTGAAGCGGGGTTGTGGAGCGCTGCACCCGCGTAGGGCCGGCATGCGCCCGGCAAGTGCGCGGAGGCGGGCCACGCTGACCGCATGCCAGGCTGTCGCTGTGCGCCTGCGGCGCGGTTTGTTTGACGGCGGGTTACGCTGCGCTAACCCGCCCTCGTTCCGGCGTGCAGCCATGCCATGGCACCACGGCCAATCGAAGGATGTAGGGTGCCATTAGCGATAGCGTAATGCACCGTCAAACAAACCGCGCCGCAGGCGCACGACACGGTCGCCTGGCGGCGCTGCCGTCGGCACTGGAAACGCTGACGGGCGTAGCCCCTACGCCCGTCAGCATCGGCGGCGGTTGCCGCCGCCTGGGGGCCGCGCCATGGTAATATACTAGCCCATTGACGATTCCCCGCCCGGGGGATGGAATGCCAAGCACCTCGCTTCTCGCATAGGAGCCCAGCTCGATGCATCCGAGCGATGATGCGGATCGACCGATCAGGGTTCTGGTCGCCGATGATCGCGGCCTGATCCGCGAGGGCCTGCGGTGCATGCTTAACCGGGTCGGGGGCGTGGAGGTCCTCACTGGTAACGGCAGCCGCGAGGCGATATCCGAGCTCGCAGCGGCCCATCCCATTGACGCCGTGCTGATTGATGCGGAACTGCCGGGATGGAGGCGGATCGCTGTCACGCAACAATTGCAGCACAGCGCGTCACGCCCCAGGGTCGTTATCTTTTCGGTAACCCCGAGCGTGGAGGATGTCACCAGCGCGCTGGAGAGCGGCGCCTGCGGGTTCCTGCTGCGCGATGCCGGCGCCGCCGATCTCGAGATCGCATTGCACAATGCCATGAGCGGCGAGGTCTTCCTGTGCCCATCGATTTTCAGAACCGTTCTCTCCTATGACCTGCAACGCGATGATATATCGATATTTGATCTCGGCAATCTGGAGGCAAGCTCGCACAGGATCCTCCGGCTTCTGGCCGATGGGTTTACCATGACAAGCATTGCTCACTATCTCGCGGTGGGGGTTGGGACGGTCATTCGTCAACGCCAGGACATTATGCGCCGACTCGCAGTTGACGATGCCGATGCGCTAATACGTGAGGCTGTCCGCATGGGTGTGCTATCGTGTTCGAGATGAGTAACACGGTGTAGCGTCGGCCCGCGGCTCAGGGTTTTTACCGATGGGTTTGCACTGATGCAGCTGCGGGGCTAAGGCCTGTACCGTGTGAATCACGGGGAAGGCTTGGCTTGGACGTTCGGCCTCGCGACTCCCGAGGTGGGTCCCGCTCTTGGCGAGTCGTCCTTCTCCGTGGAGGAGATGGCAAGGGTTCGGCCTCGTTCCACGTCGAACATGGCTTGCCGGAAAATACGCGTTTCACGGAGCTGGGTATCGTTGTCCCACCATCATTATGGACAGTGAGCCAACCCGCATTCTGCTCGCCGATGACCACCGATTGGTGCGAAGTGCACTCAGGCATCTCATTGAATCCTTCCCTGGGATGGACGTGGTTGCCGAGGCCGGGTCCAGCCACGAACTTCTGCAGGCGGCTGGCGAACATCCGGCGCATGTGGCACTGGTCGATACTGCCTTGGCCTCTCTCGGAGGATTGAATCTTACCGGTCGCCTTCAGGAGCTGTGCGCGGGGATTCAGACCGTGGTCCTGTCCGTGTACGCCAGTGATTCCTATATCCGTCGGACCCTGGCTGAGGGGGCCTGTGGCTTCATCCACATGAATGCGGAGCCCGAAGATCTCGAATCGGCGATTCGGCTGGCTGCAGCCGGCCAGCCGTTCGTCTTCCCGGCCGTCGAGTCTGGACATCGCATTGATCCGATTCTTGTTAGCGGCTCGTCCGACGGCGCATCAAAGCCGCTGACCGCTCGCCAGGAAGAGGTCCTGCGACTGGTCGCCACAGGGTATCGCACAAGGGCAATTGCCGAACACCTGGGCGTGAGTGTCAAGACGGTGGAGACACACCGCGCGGAAATCATGCGCCGCCTCGGCTTGCGGCATATGGCCGGTATGGTGCGCGAGGCGATCCGGCTCGGCTTGGTTTCGACCTACCCATAAACGACTGCACGGCGCACGCGGGTTGCTGGTGCCAATCCCCCAACTTCGGCTCAGGCGCTGCAGCGCTCGCCAAGCTCGCCGGTAACAGCCTCGCTCACTCCGGGAGGTAACTCCCTCGCATTCTGCAATAATGCTTCACAGGGTTAATCAGGGTCTCTGGCTAACGTGGAGCGTCGATCATGACTGATCAAAGCGTCAACATTCGCAACATCGCGCTGGCCGGGCATGAGGGCAGCGGCAAGACGCTGCTCGCTGAGCGGTTGCTGCTGGCCGCCGGCGCCATTCGCCAGATGGGCGAACTGGCGCGCGGCAGCACCGTGTGCGACCACGACCCGTTGGAGCGGGAGCTGCAGCATTCGCTGGACGTCACGGCCTGTCACTTCGAGTACCGTGGCTGCCACACCCACCTGCTTGACACCCCGGGCTCCCCGGACCTGCTCGGGCGCACGGTGGCGGTGCTGCCTGCGGTGGAGTCGGTGGCGGTGGTGGTGAACGCCCAGGTTGGTATCGAGGTCGGCACCCGATGGGCCATGGAAGCCGCCGCGGCGCGTCGCCTGTGCCGTGTGCTCGTGGTCAACCGCATCGATGCCGGCGGGGACTGGCCAGCGCTGATGGAAGCGCTGCGAGAGGTCTTCGGCCCGCAATGCCTGCCGATCAACCTTCCCGCCGAGGGGGGAAGCAAGGTGCTGGATTGCTTCTTCACCGATCAAGGCGGACCCACCGACTTCTCCGAAGTGGCCTCGGCGCACCGCGATATCATCGAACAGGTCGTGGAGATGGACGAAGCGCTGTTGACGCGGTATCTCGAGGGTGACAGTGAGGTCACGCCGGAACAGTTGCACGACCCGTTCGAGCGCGCGCTGCGTGAGGGCCACTTGATCCCCGTCTGCTTTACCTCCGCGCACACGGGTGCCGGCATACCCGAGCTCCTGGACGAAATTGCACGGCTGACACCCAATCCCGCCGAGGGCAACCCGCCCCCGTTCGTCATGGGCGAGGGCGAGGCGGCGGAGCCGGTTAATGTGGCGCCTGATCCTGACAGGCACGTGGTGGCGCACGTATTTAAAGTGACGATTGATCCCTACGCCGGGCGCATCGCGTTGCTGCGCGTGCACCAGGGCACCGTACGTCCGGGGATGCAGCTGTTTGTGGGTAATCAGGGCAAGCCGTTCAAGGTAACGCACTTGTACGCGGTACAGGGCAAGCAGCTCCAGGAAATATCCGAGGCCGTGCCGGGGGACATCTGCGCCATCACCAAGGTCGAGGAGCTGGAGTACGACGCCGTGCTCCACGACTCCCACGACGAGGATCACTATCATCTGCGCGAGCCCGCGCCACCACCGCCGATGCTGGGTCAGGCGATTGAAGCCAGCCGCCATGGCGACGAACAGAAGCTTGCGGACGCGCTGGCGCGCCTGACCGCGGAAGATCCCAGCCTGCGCCTCGAGTACCGTCCGTCGCTCAACGAGCGGGTACTGTACGGCCACGGTGAGCTGCACCTGCGTGTGGTGCTGGAACGCCTCAAACGCGCCTTCAATGTGGACGTCCACACTCGCCCGCCCAGCGTTCCCTACCGCGAGACCATTTCGAGCGCAGCGGAAGGGCATTTCCGCCACAAGAAGCAAACGGGCGGGGCAGGGCAGTTCGGCGAGGTCTACCTGCGCGCGGACCCCCTGCCGCGCGGCGAGGGCTTTCAATTCGTGGACGAGGTCAAAGGCGGTGTGATTCCGGGCCAGTTTATCCCGGCGGTGGAAAAAGGCGTGCGCCAGGTGCTCGAGAGCGGCGCTATCGCCGGTTTCCCCATGCAGGACGTGCGCGTCACGGTCTATGACGGCAAGAGTCACCCGGTGGACAGCAAGGAAGTGGCCTTTACCACCGCCGGACGCAAGGCATTTCTCGACGCCATTGACAAGGCCGGGGCCGTGGTGCTGGAACCCATCGTGAGCCTGACCGTTACGGCGCCTGCCACCGCCGTGGGCGCCATCACCGGGGAGGTCAGCGCCATGCGAGGCCGCATCCTCGAGCAGCGCACCGTGTCCGACGGCACGCAGGTAGTCATCGAAGCCCTGGTGCCGCTACCGGAGCTCACCGACTATCACCACCGGCTGAAGGCACAAACCGCCGGCGAAGGCTTCTACGCCATGGCGCTGAGCCACTACGAACAGGCGCCGGCGCACCTGCAGCAGGAACTGGTCGCCGCCCACAGCCAGCAGCGACAACAGGAAAGCAGATGAGGACCCGGAACTGCCGGTCGTTCGTTCAATCAATCGAGCTGCATCCAAGGCCTGCCGGAGCACGTCGTTGACGGGCGAACTCAGCGCCGCAAGCCCCATAGGGTCCAACCGGCCGCAGAATCATCAAGGGACCAGCAGCGCAACCGGTAACCGTGGCGCTCCACGGCGCAGGCCGCCACATGGCCGGCGGCCGGGGATAGCAATCGCACGGACCAGCGCGCGGCTGTGTCCGGATCGCCGTCCGCGGCGTGGAACTCCGGGACTCCCCCCGACGTCAGAGCGACCTCGATGCGGTCCAGCCGCCCGGCCAGGCCGTCGCCGGTTGCCTTCACGTAGGCCTCCTTAATCGTCCAGGCGCCAAGGAACGCCTCGGCGCGTCGATCGGCAGGCACAGCGGCAAGCGCCAGCTGCTCCCGAAAGGAGCAACACAGCCGGGCCATCTGCTCGGCATCAGGGAGCGGGCGGAGCGCTTCCAGATCCACGCCGATTCGCCCTTCGCGCGTGACCGCATACAGGGCAAGCCCTTGGGAATGGGAGTAATTGAAGCAAACCGGCGGATTACCCCCGGGCCGCTCGAGCTCGGGCTTGCCATTCGGGCCATAGCCAAAGCCGATGCTCTCGGGCGCACGGTCAAGATAATGGCCAAGGAGCATGCGCAGCACGCCCCGGGCGGCGAGGAAACGCCGCTGGTCCGCGGCGAACACAAAGGCATCCGCCCTGTGGTTTTCGTCCGCAGATAAGGTCTGAGCGAGTCGCTCAAGGGGCCATGGCGGCCGGTCCAACGCCACACACCAGAGGTGGACGTCGGCGCCCGACAGCGCAGGATGTGGTGGCGCACGACCCCATGGATGGGCAGCCCCGGAGGCGTCGCTAGCCGGGATGCACTCGTTCATGAAGCCACCACTGCCACGTCATCCAGACAGGAAGCCAACCGCGTGGCGAGCACCGATACGTGCGGCTGGCGAAGCATGGTGTAGTGGTT
>NZ_SKOG01000123.1 GCF_007120195.1 Aquisalimonas sp. | reverse complement strand
GCCCCTGGCGGCGTTGCGCCTCCTCGCCGTAGTCCCCGCTACGCCTCGTCGGCGCGCCTTGCCAGGAACCGTCAGGATCCACGCCAATTTTCGCAACGTATTTACGGGACAGGACACTAGGCAGGCGCTCAACGCCTCCCGGCTCGCCATGGCCTGGGGCTCCCGCAGGGTGGCGGGAATCCTGCTATGGTCTGCCCCAAGGGGTGAACACGGAAAACGAGGGTGTCCCATGGCGAGGATTACGCCACTTGTGCTGTCCGGCGGGTCGGGAACGCGGCTGTGGCCGTTGTCCCGGGAGCTTTATCCCAAGCAGCTTCTACCGCTGATCACCGCCGACGAGACCATGCTTCAGAGTACCGTCAAGCGGCTCGAGGGGCTCTCGCATGTAGGCGCGGAAGTGGTGGTGATCTGCAACGAATCCCATCGCTTCATGGTGGCGGAACAGCTGCGCGAGATGGCCGCCGCACCACGGGCGGCGATCCTGTTGGAGCCGGTCGGGCGCAACACGGCGCCGGCGGTGTGCGCCGGCGCGATCTACGCCATGACCATGGATCCCGAAGCGCTGCTGCTGGTGATGCCCGCCGACCACCGCATCGCCGACCCCGCGGCCTTCCAGCGGGCGGTCATCGCCGGCTGCCAGGCCGCCCTGGACGGCTATCTGGTGACCTTCGGCATTCGCCCGGCCTATGCAGAGACGGGCTACGGCTATATCCGTGCCCTGCTGAACCAGGACGACTTGGCCGATGGGGCGTCGCCCGTGGCGGAGTTCGTCGAGAAGCCCGACGCCGCAACGGCGCAAGAGTATGTCGCTGCCGGCGATTATTTCTGGAATAGCGGTCTGTTCCTGTTCCGGGCCGCTCGCCTCCTCGAGGAACTCGAGCGCTTCGAACCGGATATGGTGGCGGCCTGCCGCGCGGCCCTGGACGGCGCCACTCGCGACCTGGACTTCATCCGCCTTGAGCACGAGGCTTTCGCTCGGTGCCGGTCCGACTCCATCGACTATGCCGTGATGGAGCGCACCAGGGACGCCATGGTCGTGCCCATGGATCCGGGCTGGAGTGACCTGGGGTCCTGGGCGGCCCTGCAGGCAGCCACGACGGCGGACGCGAGTGGCAATGTCATTCGAGGCGATGTCTACGCCCATGACTGTCACGACAGCTACATTCGCGCCGAGCACCGTCTTGTGGCTGCGCTTGGGCTCAATGACGCCGTGGTGGTGGAAACCGCAGATGCGGTGCTGGTAGCGGATCGCCACCGCGTCCAGGACGTGAAGACAATCGTCGATCGCCTACGCCACGATGGCCGCGAGGAGCCGCTGAATCACCGCCGCGTGGTGCGGCCATGGGGCTCCTACGAGCGCATCGCCGAGGGCGAGCGCTTCCAGGTCAAGCGCATCGTGGTCAGCCCGGGTGCGAGCTTGTCACTGCAGATGCACCACCACCGGGCCGAACACTGGGTGGTCGTGCGCGGGACGGCGCGTATCACGCGGGGCGAGGACACGTTTCTCCTGACCGAAGACCAGTCCACCTACATCCCGCTGGGCGTCCAGCACCGGTTGGAGAACCAGGGCAAGATCCCCTTGGAGCTGATCGAGGTGCAAAGCGGCAGCTATCTCGGCGAGGATGACATCGTCCGTTTCAGCGACGCGTACGGGCGAAGGTGAGCGGGGGCGTGCCCCCCGCTGTCCCAAAGGCCTCAGTGCCGGCCTCACGCCAGCCGCTTGTACTTGATGCGGTGCGGCATCATGGCCTCTTCACCGAGCCGCCTCTTGCGCTCCTCCTCGTACTCCGTGTAGTTCCCGGTGAAGTACGTGTACTGGCTCTCGCCTTCGAAGGCCAGGATATGGGTGCTGACGCGGTCGAGAAACCAGCGGTCATGGGAGATGACCACTGCACAACCCGGAAAGGTGAGCAGTGCTTCTTCCAGGGCGCGCAGGGTTTCAACGTCCAGGTCGTTGGTGGGCTCGTCGAGCAGCAGCACGTTACCGCCGCTTTGCAGCAGCTTGGCCAGGTGGACCCGGTTGCGCTCGCCGCCGGAGAGTTCGCCAATGCGCTTTTGCTGCTCGGTGCCCTTGAAGTTGAAACGCCCCACATAGGCCCGTGACGGCACCTCGTAGGTGCCCACCCGAATGACGTCCTGGCCGCCGGAGATCTCCTCCCAGACGGTCTTGCTGTCGTTCAGGCTGTCACGGGACTGATCCACGTACGCGAGTTCCACGGTCTCGCCGATGCGAATATCACCGGCGTCCGGCGCTTCCTCACCGGTGATCATGCGGAACAGCGTTGTCTTGCCGGCCCCGTTCGGGCCGATGACACCGACGATCCCGCCGGGGGGCAGGTTGAAGGTGAGGTCCTCGTAGAGGAGTTCATGGTCGAAGGCCTTGCGCACGCCGTCGAACTCGATGACCTTGTCGCCCAGTCGCGGACCCGGCGGGATGTAGAGCTCCTGGGTCTCGTTGCGCTTCTGGAATTCCTTCGACTGCAGCTCGTCAAAGCGCTGCAGCCGCGCCTTGTTTTTCGCCTGTCGCCCCTTGGGGTTGGTGCGCACCCATTCCAGCTCCGCCTTGACAGCCCTATTGTGGGCGCTCTGCTGCTTCTTCTCCTGCTGCAGGCGCTTTTCCTTCTGCTCCAGCCAGGAGGAGTAGTTGCCCTGCCAGGGAATGCCGCGGCCGCGGTCGAGTTCCAGGATCCAGCCGGCCACGTTGTCCAGGAAGTAGCGGTCGTGGGTCACCGCCACCACCGTGCCCCGGAACTCGTCCAGGAATCGCTCCAGCCAGGCCACGGATTCGGCATCCAAATGGTTGGTGGGCTCGTCGAGCAGCAGCATGTCCGGGCCGGAGAGCAGCAGGCGGCACAGAGCTACGCGGCGCTTCTCGCCGCCGGAGATGGTGCGCACATCGGCCTCCCAGGGCGGCAGGCGCAGCGCTTCGGCGGCCTGCTCCAGCTGGCGCTCCAGATCCCAGGCGCCGGCGGCCTCGATGCGATCCTGCAGCTTGCCCTGCTTTTCCATCAGGGCCTCGAAATCCGCATCCGGGTCGGCCATTTCCGCCGAGACGGCGTTGAACGCGTCCAGGAGGTGCTTGAACTCTGCGACGCCTTCCTCCACGTTGCCGCGCACGTCCTTGTCCGGATCGAGTTGCGGCTCCTGGGGTAGGTAGCCGATGTTGATGCCGGGCTGGGGCCGGGCCTCACCCTCGAACTCCTTTTCCACGCCGGCCATGATTTTCAGCAGCGTGGATTTACCGGAGCCGTTCAGGCCGAGGACGCCGATCTTCGCACCCGGAAAGAAGGACAGGGAGATGTCCTTGAGAATTTCGCGCTTGGGCGGGACGATCTTGCCCACCCGATTCATGGTGTAGATGTACTGCGCCATTGGTCAGTAAGCCTATTGCTCTAATGAGTGGAGCGCCATTCTACCGATAGGCTGCGGTTATAACAGCCTTTGCCGCCGCGACGTGTCCGGGCACTCAGCCCTTACCGCGCGTGCCGGTCTTCCCCTTGCGCCCGTGTTTCTCCAGGAACTGGATGACGTAGGTGGCAATGTCCTTGTTCGTTGCCCGCTCGATGCCCTGCAGGCCCGGCGAGGAGTTCACTTCCAGGACCACTGGCCCGTGATTGGAGCGCATGATGTCCACCCCCGCCGTATTCAGCCCCATAATCCGCGCCGCCCGTACGGCGGTGGAGCGCTCCTCGGGGGTGATGCGGATGGGCCTGACTGAGGCTCCGCGATGGACATTGGAGCGGAACTCCCCGTCTTGCGCCTGCCGGATCATGGAGCCCACGACCCGATCGCCGACCACAAAGCAGCGGATGTCGGCGCCGTGGGCCTCGCGGATGTACTCCTGGGTCAGGAAGTAGGCGTTGAGGCCACGGAAGGCGTCAATCACGCTCTCGGCCGCCTTGTTGGTCTCTGCCAGGACAACGCCGCGCCCCTGGGTCCCCTCCAGCAGTTTCACCACCAGCGGCGCGCCGCCCACGAGGTTGATCAGATCCTGGTTGTCGTCGGGGGAATAGCCGAAACCGGTGATCGGCAGGCCGATGCCCCGGCGGGAGAGGAGCTGCAGCGAGCGCAGCTTGTCCCGGGAGCGGCTGATGGCGACGGATTCATTAAGGGAGAATACCCCCATCATCTCGAACTGCCGCACCACTGCGGTGCCGTAGAAGGTAATGGAGGCGCCGATACGCGGGATGAGCGCATCGGGCATCACCACCTCTTCGCCCCGGTAGTGGATTTCCGGCTTGTGTGAGCTCACGTTCATGTAGCAGCGCAGCGGGTCGACGACGCGCACCGTGTGGTCGCGCGCTTCGCCGGCCTCCACGAGCCGGCGGGTAGAGTAGAGCTTGCGGTTACGCGAGAGGATGATGATGTCCATCGAACAGCGCTACTCCATGGGCGCAGTCGCGGTGTCGCTCCGATCGGGCGCTCCGCAGACGAAAGAGGCGGATGGGTTGACCAGGACCCGGCGACGCATGGCCCGCCGGCCGAGCAGCATACGAAACCCCATGCTATCGCGGTTGGTCAAGGTCAGATCGATGGGCCAGACGAGCCCACCGAGCATGAACTGCGTACGGATGACCGGGCGGCGTTCGCGATGACCGTTGGAACTCGTGACCAGGCGCTCGCCGACGAGGTGGGCGGTGCAACGCACGGTGGGCTGACTGCGGCGCTGGATGGGGTGGATTTCGAACGCCACGCGCTCCCGGCCGGCCTCGGTGAAATAGCGCACGTGGATCGCGTGCAGGGCGGAACTCAGGGCGCCGGTGTCCACTTTTACCTTGATAGCAGGAATGTTGAGTTGCGGCAGGGCTGCCCATTCCCGCCAGCCCGTTGTCAGCTTGGGTTGCTGCTTGCGCATGCCGGTTCGTCGCATCATACAGGGGGTGATGGCCGCGTTTCCCGGACCGTACGACCGATGATGCGGCCTCTTGTAGAGGAAACACCGGCGGGTGGCAAGTCGTATCGGGAGTCAGTCCGCGCTGGCGCGGTCGGGGTGCCGTAACCCGGGCGCGCGGCTGGTGGTTCCGGTGTCGCGCAGGGAACACAGGGCGTCCGTGCAGATGCAACCGGAATCCGTTAGACTGCTACGCTTCTCCGGAGCAGCTTTCGGGCCCCGCGCCCGGTCCAGCCCGGCGCTTCGTCGCCGCTGACCGGTTCCGTTTTCAGTGTCATCGCGCTTGCGGGACCGTGCCGCTGCCGGGGCCGTGATCGCCTGACGCCCAGCGCGCACCGATCACCTTCATTCATTTCTCTTTGCCATCATCGAGGAAACCGCATGTTCAACAGTGAACTGAACATTGCCAGCTTTGATCCTGAACTCTGGGATGCCATTCGAAAGGAGACGCGCCGGCAGGAGGAGCACATTGAGCTCATTGCTTCCGAGAACTATGCCAGCCCGCTGGTCCTGGAAGCCCAGGGCAGTGTGCTGACCAACAAGTACGCCGAGGGCTACCCGGGTAAGCGCTACTATGGCGGCTGCGAGTTCGTGGACGAGGCCGAGCGACTGGCCATCGACCGCGCGAAGCAGCTCTTCGGCGCGGATTATGCCAACGTGCAGCCGCATAGCGGCTCGCAGGCCAACGCCGCCGTCTACCTGGCCCTCGCAAGCCCCGGTGACACGATCCTCGGTATGAGCCTGGATCATGGCGGCCACCTCACACACGGCGCCAAGGTCAACTTCTCCGGCAAGGTGTTCAACGCCGTGCAGTACGGGCTGGACCCGGCAACCGGAGAGATCGATTACAATCAGGTGGACGCCCTGGCCCAGGAGCATCGGCCGAAGCTTGTTATCGCCGGTTTCTCCGCCTACTCCCGCGTGGTGGACTGGGCGAGGTTCCGCGAGATCGCCGATAAGGTGGGCGCCTATCTGGTGGTGGATATGGCTCACGTGGCGGGGCTGATTGCCGCAGGCGTTTATCCCAACCCCGTACCCCACGCCGACGTCTGCACGACGACCACCCATAAGACCTTGCGTGGCCCGCGCGGCGGTCTGATCGTCGCCCGCGAGAACCCGGAGATCACCAAGAAGCTCCAGTCGCTGGTTTTCCCCGGCATGCAGGGCGGGCCGCTGATGCACGTCATCGCCGCAAAGGCCGTAGGCTTCAAAGAAGCGTTGGGCCCTGATTTCAACGCCTACCAGCAGCGGGTCGTGGACAACGCCCGCGTCATGGCCACCACGGTGCAGGAACGGGGCTACAACGTCGTCTCCGGCGGCACTGACAATCACCTGTTCTTGATCGATCTGGTGAACAAGGGTCTCACGGGCAAGGCTGCGGACGCCGCGCTGGGCCAGGCGCATATTACAGTGAACAAGAACGCCGTGCCCAATGATCCCCAGTCGCCCTTTGTCACGTCCGGGCTGCGGATCGGTACGCCGGCGATCACCACGCGCGGCTTCGATACCGACGATGCCAGCCGGCTGGCGCACTGGATCTGCGATGTGCTGGACAACATCTCCGACGCAGACGCCATTGCCCGCGTGCGTGAGCAGGTCATCGAGATCTGTCGTCGCAAGCCGGTGTATCAGGCGAACCAGGGCTGATCGGAACCCATGCGTTGTCCGTACTGCCACGCGCAGGATACCCGGGTGGTCGATTCGCGCCTTGCGCGCGAGGGTGACCAGGTGCGTCGGCGCCGGGAGTGCGGACAGTGCGGTGAACGGTTTACCACCTTTGAGTCCGCGGAACTGCTTATGCCGCGGATCGTCAAGCGCGATGGCACCCGGGAGCCATTCGCCGAGGACAAGCTGCGAACGGGCATGTTGCGGGCCCTGGAGAAGCGGCCCGTGGACACCGAGCGTGTCGAGGCCGCTATCCACCGGATTATCCGCACGATTCGCGCCCAGGGTGAGCGGGAGATCCCGACGCGGGATCTGGGCCACTGGGTTATGGAAGAGCTTCGGGAACTCGATAAGGTGGCGTTCGTCCGCTTCGCCTCGGTCTATCGCAGCTTCGAGGATGTCAGCGCCTTCCGTGAAGTCATCGAGGGCCTGGAGGACTCACCCCCGTCCTCAACGGATTGACGGCTTACAGGCGCCCGCCGATGTCCGATTCTGCCTTCAGCTCCAGTGACCACCAGTGGATGGCCCGTGCGCTTCAGCTGGCCGAACTGGGATTGTGGGGTACGCGGCCGAATCCGCGCGTCGGCTGTGTGCTCGTGCGTGATGGTGTGCTCGTGGGGCAGGGCTGGCATGCCAGGGCGGGAGACGCCCACGCCGAGGTGCATGCCCTGCGTGCGGCGGGGCGGGATGCCAGCGGTGCCACCGCGTACGTCACCCTCGAGCCTTGTGCCCATCACGGACGCACGCCACCCTGCGTGGATGCCCTCATCAATGCGGGGGTGGCCGAGATTGTCATGGCCATGCGTGACCCGAATCCCGCAGTGGGCGGTCGCGGTCGGCAGAAGCTCCGCGCCGCCGGCATGATCGTGCGTGAAGGGGTTTGCAAACAGCAGGCTCATGCCCTCAACCCCGGTTTTGTGCGTCGTATGCTCGCCGGGCGGCCCTGGGTACGCTGCAAGTTGGCGGCGAGTCTCGACGGGCGCACCGCCATGGCCTCGGGCGAGAGTCGCTGGATTACCAGCCCCGCAGCGCGGGCGGATGTGCACCGCTGGCGCGCCCGTTCCTGCGCCATCGTGACGGGCAGCGGCACGGTGCAGGCGGATGACCCGGCCCTGACCGTGCGCGACGTGCCGCAAGCAGCCGACGTACCGCCGCCGCTGCGGGTTGTCCTCGATTCCTCGTTGTCCACGCCGCCGGATGCAGCCGTTGTGCGCGCACCCGGACCGGCGCTGGTGCTGACCACCCGGGATGGTGGTGACCAGCGCTTGGCCCTGCAGCGGGGCGGTGCCGAGGTGGAAACACTGCCCGCTGGCCCACATGGTTTAGACCTGGAGGCGGTGCTGATGGCACTGGGTCGCCGGCTGATCAACGAGGTGCTGGTCGAGGCCGGGCCCACGCTGGCCGGGGCGTTTGTCAGTGCTGGTTTGGTGGATGAGCTGATTCTGTATCAGGCGCCTCACCTCATGGGACACGAAGGCCGGCCGCTGCTACAGCTCCCAGGTCTTGAGCGGATGGCCCAGCGCCTGCCGCTTGAGTTACTGGATGTGCGTCGCATCGGCAGCGACATCCGCGTGCTGGCTCGACCGAGATCAACACAGGAGGGATGACCATGTTTACGGGGATTATCCAGGCTGTCGGCGAGGTCGCCGCGCTCGAGCGACGCGGTGATGACGTTCGGCTGCGGCTGCGCACCGGCGATCTACCGCGCGATGCTGTCGCCATCGGCGACAGCATCGCCGTCAACGGCGTGTGCCTCACGGCCGTGGAATTGCCCGGCGACGGCTTGGCGGCGGATGTTTCCGTGGAGAGCCTCAGGCGCACCAGCCTGGGCCAGCTTGACGTGGGCAGCCGTGTGAACCTCGAGACGGCGCTCACCCCATCCACGCCACTGGGCGGGCACCTGGTCAGCGGCCATGTGGACGGCCTCGGTACCGTGGAGGAGCGGAGCCAGGAGGGGCGGTCCTGGCGGTTCGTCTTTCGTGCCCCGGATCGCCTGGCGCGCTACATTGCCGAGAAAGGCTCCATTTGCATCGACGGCGTGAGCCTGACGGTCAATGGCGTCGACGGCGCCCAATTCGAGGTGAATATCGTGCCCCATACAATGGACGCCACCCGATTCGGCGAGTATCGTCCCGGCCAGTCCGTCAATCTCGAAGTGGATGTAATCGCCCGTTACCTTGAGCGCCTCATGCTCGGGGATAAGGCCGCCGAGCCCGGGTCGGCCGGCATCACCCGCGAGTTGCTCGCCCGCAACGGTTTCCGCGCCGACTGACCACCGCGGCACGACCGGTCACGGCCGCAGCGACAGGAATGAATGGCATGTCCATGAACAGCACCGAGGAGATCATCGAGGATCTGCGCCAGGGGCGTATGGTCATCATCATGGATGATGAAGACCGGGAGAACGAAGGCGACCTGGTCATGGCCTCCAGCATGGTGCGCCCGGAGGACATCAACTTCATGGCCCGCTACGGCCGCGGGTTGGTGTGCCTGACGCTTACCCGGGAGCGCTGCGAGCAGCTGCGCTTGCCGTTGATGGTCGGCGCGACCGACCAGGCTCAGAGTACCAACTTTACCGTTTCGATCGAGGCCAGCACGGGTGTGACCACCGGCATTTCCGCGGCCGATCGTGCACGCACCGTGCAAGCCGCCGTCGCGCCCCATGCGAAACCCGAGCATATCACCCAGCCCGGCCACATTTTTCCGCTGATGGCCCAGCCCGGCGGCGTGCTCACCCGGGCCGGCCATACGGAAGCCGGGTGCGATCTCGCACGCATGGCCGGGTTTGAGCCCTCTTCGGTGATCGTTGAGATCCTCAACGAAGATGGCACCATGGCGCGGCGCGATGATCTTGTTGCATTCGCCCGCGAGTACGGGCTGAAGATCGGGACCGTGGCGGATCTGATCGCCTATCGCGTGCGCAATGAGCGCACCGTGGAGCGGGTGGCGGATTGCGAGCTGCCCACGGAGTTTGGGCCGTTCCATCTCTATGCCTATCAGGATAATGTCGCCAATGCCCTGCATTTCGCGTTGGTTCGTGGCCGGCCAGACCCGGATACGCCGACGCTGGTGCGCGTGCATCTGCAAAACACACTATCGGACATGTTTGCCAGCACCGGTCCGCTGTGTGGCTGGCCGCTGCGGGCGGCTTTGCGTCAGGTCGCCGAGGCCGACCAGGGCGTGGTCGTGGTGCTGCGCAGTAACGAGGACGACTCGGCGCTGCTCAAGCGCATGCACCAGTATCATCGCCAGGCCGAACGTGCCGAGGACGATGGCACCTCGCAGGCCAGTGGCGACCTTCGCACCTACGGCAAGGGCGCGCAGATCCTCACTGACCTCGGCGTGCGGCGCATGCGTGTGCTGAGCGCGCCCAAGCGCATGCATGCGCTGTCCGGGTTCGGCATGGAAGTTGTTGAATACGTGGAGCCGCAATGACGGGACTTGCGATAAGGGGTTAGGGTAGCGGGCGTAACGCGCACACAATGGACTTGGACGGGACGGGTAACATGACGACAATCGAAGGTGATTTTACATCCGTGGATGACCGTTACGCGATCGTCGTGGGCCGGTTCAATGCATTCGTGGTGGAGAGCCTGCTCGCCGGCGCGCTGGACGCCCTTAAACGCCACGGTGTGAGCGACGACCGTATTACCGTGGTCCGAGTCCCGGGGGCCTGGGAGTTGCCGCTGGTGGCCGATCGCCTCGCAGCGTCCGGCAAGCACGAGGCGGTCATTGCGCTTGGTGCCGTGATTCGTGGTGGAACCCCGCATTTCGACTATGTCGCCGGCGAATGCAGCAAGGGTCTCAGCCAGGTCGCCACGCGGCGCGACCTGCCGGTGGCTTTCGGCGTGTTGACGGTGGATT
>NZ_SKOG01000190.1 GCF_007120195.1 Aquisalimonas sp. | reverse complement strand
TGCGCGGTAGCAGGTGCCGCGGAAGCGATCGGGCTCGACGAACGACTCCAGGTAATAGAGCGGATGGCCGTAGCGGCGCTGGCAGTCGGCCGAGATCCGCCGTGCCACCCGCCCCAGCACGGTAAGCGTCCAGCGAACGACAGGATTGCGCCGCTCAGCCCAGATCCTGCATTGTGAGATTTCCCGGTAGCAGTGCGCGGAGTGCCTCCGGCGTTCTCGCCGTCGGCAGGTGCTCGAAGAGGTAAGTCAGGTAGGCGTGGGGTTCCAGACCGCAGGCCTTGGCGGTTTCCACTAGCGTATAAAGCGTGGCACTGGCCTCGGCACCCTGGGGGCTGCCACTGAACAACCACCCGTTTCGCCCCACGACAAAGGGCCGGATGGCGTTCTCGGTGAGGTTGTTGTCGATCTCCAGGTGCCCATCCTCGAGGTAGGTTGTGAGCACCGGCCAGAGATTGAGGGCGTAGTGGATGGCCTTGCCCAGCAGCCCGCCGGGGACGGTGTGGGTGACCTTCTCGTCGAGCCAGGCCTTGATTGTCTCAAGGACCGGCGCGGCGTGCTGGGTGCGGGCGACCTTGCGCTCCTCGGGGCTTGCCGCCTTGATGGCGCGCTCGATCTGGTAGAGCTTGCCGATCAGCGCCACCATCTGGTGGGCGGCCCCGGTCTTCTTGCGGCTCTGGGCGGCTTCGAAGAACTTGCGGCGCACGTGGGCGAAACAGGCCATGTGCCCGATGACCGACGGCTCCTTGGCCAGCAGGTGGTAGACCGCATAGCCATCGGACTGGATATAGAAGCCTGCCGAGCCCGGGCCGAGGTGCGGCGGATCGGTGGCCCCGCTTGGGAACAGGAACTCTCGGGGCACCTCGGCGCTTTTGCTCTCGGCGTACTGGTACCAGATCACCGGTTTGTCCGGCGGGCCGCCGCGGTAGACCCACATGTAGGAGTGCTGGGTGTTCTCGCGCCCGGGCTCGTTGAGCACCTGCAGCCGCGTTTCGTCGATCTGGATCACCCGCCCGGCGAAGAGCCGCTGCTTGAGCAGCGCCATCAGCGGCGCCAGCGGGGCGTTGAGTTGCACGATCCAGCCCGACATGGTCTGGCGCGAGAGTTCGATATGCTCGCGGGCGAAGCCCTTTTCCTGGCGATACAGCGGGATGCCGTCGACGTACTTGGCGGTGACCACCGCGGCGATCAGTGAGCTGTGGCCGATTGCCTTGGGCAGGATTTGCGGCGCCCGCGGGGCGATGATCACGCCCTGCTCGGCCACGTCGACCTGGTCGTTGACCGGCGCGTACTTCGCGCGCTTGGTGCGCACCACGTAGTACTGCCGGGCGATGACGGCGAGCTGCTCGGCTTCCTCGTAGCCGATCAGCACCCAGTCATCGCCAAGCCGCGCCTTGTCGGCGTCGGCGAGGTCGATGATGCGCTCCACGCGCTTGAGGTGCGCCGGCAGGGAGCGGCGCTTGGGCTTGGGCTTGTCGGCGTCAGGCGCATCCGCCTTGGCCGGGGCCGCCGGCTCGGGGGCAGCCGCCTGTTCCACCTCGGCTTCGAGCTCACCGATCAGGGCCTCGAGTTCGGCCTCGTCGAAGAGCTGGAGTTGATCCTTGCTGAGGCGCTCAGAACTGGCGCCGAAACGCTTCTGGCGCAGCAGCTGGATATAGTCCAGGAGCTGCTCAATGCGCTGGTCTTTCTGGCGGGCGCTTTCTTCAAGCTTGCGGGTTTCACACAGATAAGCCTTTTCCTGCGCCGCCAATTGCTGCTCATAGGCCTGCAATTGAGCGGCCATTCCCTCAGCAACAGCACGCAGTTGCTGCGGGTCATTAGGCAAGGGAAAAGCCGTTTTTGTCATAGGCTAATAATACCCCAATGCCCATGATAAATCAGCAAAAATAGGCCCTATATCAAAGAATAATTCACCGTGCGATGGGCCTCGACACGCGTGAGATCGAGCCCCTCCAGCAACCAGCCCAGCTCGCGCACAGAGAGCACCACACAGCGCGCCGCCTCACCCGCCGGCGGCCACCAGAAGCGCTGACGCTCCAGCCGGCGATACCACAGCCAGAAGCCGTTGTGCTGCCAGAACAAGATCTTGAGCTTGTCCTTGCGGCGGTTGCAGAACACGAACACATGCGAGGACAACGGATCGTGCTCCAGCACGTCGACCACCAACGCGGCCAGTGCGTTGATGCCGCAGCGCATATCGGTGTGACCGGCGGCCAGGTAGACCTGCGTGTGGCTGCCAAAGCTGATCATGGCTGCGCGCCCAGCACCGCGAGCAAGCGCTTGAGCGTCGCCGGGTCAAAGCCTGTGGCCACCGCGATGCGCTGACCCGTGCCGGTGACCACGCTTAGGCCACTGTCCGTACTCGATTCCTCAATCAGCGTGACCGGCAGCAGCCGAGCAGGCGGGTCAACGCTGCCCGTCGGGGACGCCGGCACCGCCGGCAGCTTCGCCAATCGCCGCCGCCACTGGCAAAACGAGCTCAATGACAGGCCATGGCGCTTGCAGTACGCCCGGAAGGTGATGTCCTCGCGCTCTTTCGCCGCGGCATGGGCCGCCCAGAATCGGCATTTCTCTTCAAAGCTCTTGGGCTCCAGCATGGCTCCTCCAATGAACGGGGCGAATGACAATCGCCTTATCATCGGAGAGCCGAGGGGCCATTAAAAGATGTGGTTCGCTAGACGCTTACAGTGCTACTCATCGAGGAGCTGGCGCGTCACGGGGTGGAGGTGG
>NZ_SKOG01000091.1 GCF_007120195.1 Aquisalimonas sp. | reverse complement strand
CAGCACGTCGGCCGTGTCGCCGCGTTCGCTGAGCGCCCTGACCAGCAGATCGACGGCGATGGGCGTGCCGCGTTCCTGATAGAAGGGGTGGGGCGCGGTGATGAGTATTTTCATGGTCCACTTGACCTGGCCAGGCGCTTGCGTTGCAAGCCGAACTGATTTCGCACAAACCGGGAGTTCTGCTGCAGATTCCCGAACATGGCCCATGGGGTGTTCGGATCCCTCAGCAGCGTGTGAAGTGCCGTGACCGGCGTCGAACGTGGGATATCAGTGTCCACGCGCACGCCGAAGGAGCCGATACGATTTTCCTCGCCGGGCAGATCCAGGGGGTCGCTTCCCCGAAGCACGCGCAGGCCTTGCTTGCGGGCGAGGCGAAACGGCGCCGGTT
This sequence comes from Aquisalimonas sp., assembly GCF_007120195.1. Classification (GTDB taxonomy): domain Bacteria; phylum Pseudomonadota; class Gammaproteobacteria; order Nitrococcales; family Aquisalimonadaceae; genus Aquisalimonas. The sequence goes on along the minus strand of NZ_SKOG01000091.1, from coordinate 2,341 downwards.
CGCCCCACCAGACCGGGCGCCCGCCGTTGTCACCCAGCAGCAGCGCGGCATTGGTAGCATGATCGACGATGAGGCGCTCCACGAGTCGCCCGCGTCGCCCCAGCCATTTGCCCACGCCCCAGGGAAGAACGATCAGGGCGTCAGCGGCCTGTCCGCGGGCAAGGATATCGTCCACATCGAGGCCATCGGGCAGACGTGTCTCGGTGTTGAGTAACAGCACTTCCAGGCGCTCCCGGCTACCGACCTGCTGGCCGGGAACAAACATCAGCGCCGGGGCGCCGTCACGTGTTGCTAGCACGCCGGGTGGCGAATCACCGGTCTTCCGCAGGGTCCAGCCAGGGATGTCCTGCTGTGGGTGGTCTGAGTCCAGTCGTTCCCGTAGACTTGCGAACCAGTGGGCCTCGCTGGTCTCGGCAAGCATGAGAACACCCAGTACCTCGGTATGGGCTGTGACCCCCATGCCGGCCGCCTCGCGCGCGACGTTGTCCGCCGCGGCATCGAGCACCGACGCGGTGGTGAAGCGCGGGTGAATGTGCACGTGCCCATCGATGAACACCATTTTCCAGGGCTGCTCCACGGGGATTTCCTCCAGCATGGCGTGCGGCTGTCGTCGAACTGCGACCCAAGAGCCCGTCCCACCCGGCTCGCTACGATCGCCCCAGTCCGATAGGCTCCTTGCCCATGCCACTGGCGCCCAACGTTATACGGATGATCCCGACGGGTATGTTCGGTAACGTACAGAGCCTGTGCAACGCCATCACTAGGCTGCTTCGTGGGTGCAATAAGAGCAGCGGATGGCGCCGGCGTCTTCGGCAACCGCCCCTGGTGGCGCACGAGCGGGCAGCCAGGGCGTGCAACGGAAGGCCACAGAATAAACAAGCGGGTAGGTAATGCGACGTGACGCCGAACGTCTTGAGACGACGGAGTTTGACCTCGCTGTCATTGGCGGCGGGATATATGGCGCATGCATTGCGAGGGATGCTGCGCTCCGGGGGTTGAAGGTGGCTCTGATCGAGCGTAGCGACTTTGGCGCGGGGACGTCGTTCAATTCGCTCAAGCTCATTCATGGCGGGTTCCGCTATCTCCAGAGCCTCGACTTCCGGCGCATACGCGAATCAGTCCGCGAGCGGCGCTACTGGCTCTGGGCCGCACCGCACCTGGTCCGGCCCCTGCGTTTCGTGATGCCAACCCACGGGTACGGCACGCGGGGGCCCGAGGCGCTGTGGGCGGGCCTGCGGCTTTACGGGCTGTTGTCGAAGGACCGGAACCGGGGCCTGGACTCCTCGCACCGCCTGCCCGGCGGTCGATTGCTGTCTCCGGAGGACTGCATGGCCGCCACGCCAGGCCTCCAGCCTGGCGGCTTAAGGGGGGGCGCCGAGTGGTACGATGCCCAGGTGCTCGATACCGAGCACCTGCTGCTGGAGTGCGTGAGGGACGCCGTCGATGCCGGTGCGGTCGCTGTCAACTATGTGGAAGCGCTGGGTTTGCGGACCGCCGCCAAGGGCGTGACCGGCGTGCGGTGTCGGGACCGCCTTGGTGATACGGCCTTCGATCTGCGGGCCCTGCTCACGGTGAACGCAACCGGGCCGTTTACCGGTGAGGCGGTGATGCCCGGCATGGATCACAAGCCGGCACTGGTTAAATCCATGAACCTCATTGTCCCGGAGCTCGCCCGGGGGTACGCGTTCGGCGTGAACAGTACGCCCGCTAACGCCGAGGATGGCCGGCGCCTGTTTTTTGTGACGCCATGGCGCGGCCTTTCCATAATCGGTACCAGTCACGCCGCCTACACCGGCGATCCGGACGCCTGCCGGTTCTCCGATGCGGACGTGAACACTTTTTTGGAAGAGATCAACACCGCCATGCCGCACTTGGGGCTCACGCGCGACGACGTGCTGTGGTGCTACGGCGGGCTCACGCCGGCGGAGCCTTCGGGGCGGAGGGCGCAGGCAGTGGCTTCGCATCGCGGCCAAATGATCGACCACGCGGCTGCGGGCGGTCACCAGGGGCTGATCAGCGTGGTCGGGGAGAAGTACACCACGGCGCGGGCCATGGCCGAACGGGTGGTCGATCTGGCGTTGAAGAAACTCGGCCGTGCGCCGCGCCCGTGCGCAGTCCTGTCGCGGAAGCTCCCCGGGGCGTCCGCGCCGCAAGGCCGTACGGAGCTCCTCGACGAACTCTGCACACGCGTTGCGCTACCCGCCTCCCCGGCGTTGCGTGAGCTCGTGGAAAGCTACGGCACGGCCTATCCGCGGGTTCTGGATGTCGGCGAGTGGCAGGCGCTGCGCGGTAGCGACGACGATCACCTGGAGCTCTACCGCCGGCGATGCCTGTACGGGAT
>NZ_SKOG01000186.1 GCF_007120195.1 Aquisalimonas sp. | reverse complement strand
TGGGAGAGCCAGGCTGAAGAGAGTGACAAGGCGGCGGAAGCCGTGGAAATGATGCGTGAGCTGCTCGTCGATCTGGGTCACCTCGACGACGCGTAATTCCGAGGCGGCCCGGCGTCCACCGGGCCGCCAGCAGGTCAGTTTTGCCGGTTGCTACCTTTCGGCCCCGAGGGTTCCGGGCCGGGACGTCGGCTCTTCAACCGTAACCGCTGCCTCACGGAGTCCCTATGACCGCCCTGCGCATGCTGCTACGCGGTGTCACTTATGCCAATGAGTGGGTCGGGCGCACCCTATTGGCCTACCTCGTCCTGGTGATGTTCGCTTTGCTGTTTCTGGAAGTGAACATGCGCTACGTCCTCGGTGCGCCGACCGTCTGGACGGGTGAGCTGACGCAGATGCTGTTCGGTGCTTACGCCATATTGGCCGGCGCCTACATCATGACGCAGGGCGCGCATGCCAACGTGGATATCTTCTATGCGCGCTTCCCCCGGCGGGTGCGCGCCGCCGTGGATATCTTTACCTCGTTTTTGTTCTTCGCCTTCGTGCTCGTCTTGCTCACCGAGGGCTACAGCATGGCAGAAGACTCCGTCAGCCGGTGGGAGTCCTCCCGCTCTGCGTGGGACGCGCCGGTATGGCCAGTCAAGGTAGCCATTCCCGTCGGCGCCGGGCTGCTCCTGCTGCAGGGCATCGTCAAGCTGATCCAGGATATCTTGATTCTGCTTAACCTTGAAGGCGCCGAACCAGTGGTTCGGGAGAGCCATGCAGCGGAGGATCAGCTATGAGCGTCGAGGTCATCACGCTGCTGTTTTTCGGTTCGCTGCTGTTTTTCCTCTTCCTCGGTGTGCCGCTGGCATTCGTGCTTGGCGGGGTGTCGGTGGTGTTCCTGTATTTCGACTGGGGCCCTGACGCCTTCTACATGGTGGCTTCCAATATGTGGAGCACCATGAACAGCTTCACGCTCATCGCGATTCCATTGTTCATCTTCATGGCGATGCTGCTGGAGCGATCCGGCGTGGCGCGCGACCTCTATCACATGATGCACCTTTGGTGGGGCGGTGTGCGTGGTGGGCTCGCCATCGGCACGGTCGGCATCTGCGCTATTTTCGCCGCCATGTGTGGGATCAGCGGGGCGGCGGTCACCAGCATGGGGACGATTGCCCTGCCGAACATGCTCGAGCGCAAGTACGACAAGGAAATGGCACTGGGGGCGATCAACGCCGGTGGTGGGTGGGGGATACTCATCCCGCCGAGCATCATTATGATTCTGTATGCTCTGATTACTGGCGTCTCTGTCGGGGCCTTGTTTGCTGCCGGGATTGTGCCGGGGCTGCTGCTGATGGTCCTGGTCTCCCTGTATATCGGTATTCGCTGCTATTTCCAGCCCCATCTGGGCCCGGCGCTACCGCCTGGTGAGCGCGGCACGCTGCGGGAGAAGTTCATCGCGCTACGCTCCGTGTTGCTGCCGATGTTCATCGTTGTGATCGTGCTGGGGTCCATCCTGTCGGGTGTCGCCACGGCCACGGAGGCAGCGGCGATCGGCGTGTTTGGCGCGCTGGTCTCATCGATCGTCTATCGCCGCTTTACCTGGGCAATCATCCAGGAGTCCTGCGTGCGTACGCTGCGCCTTACGGGCATGATCATGTGGATTCTGTTTGCCGCCCATGCCTTCAGCACGGCGTATAACTCCATGGGCGCACAGCCGATGATCCTCGAGTTCATGATGTCGATCCCCGGCGGTGAGTGGGGCGCGTTGATCGCCATACTTTTAATCATCTTCCTCATGGCCATGGTGCTGGATCCGCTGGGAATCATGCTTATTACCCTGCCGGTGTTCATGCCCATCGTGACCGGCTTTGGTTTCGATCCGGTGTGGTTCGGGATCCTGTTCATCATCATGATGGAAATCGGCTACATGACCCCGCCCTTTGGCTTCAACCTGTTCTACCTAAAGGGCGTGGCGCCGCCCGGTGTGACGATGGGAGATATCTACAAGTCGGTGATTCCCTACACCGGGGTGGAGTTGTTCGGCCTGGTACTGGTGATCATGTTCCCCGCCATCGCCCTGTGGTTGCCTAACATTCTGGGGTTTTGATAACCCTGCTCGAGCAAGCAGGTGCGTCGCCCTTATCGAGGCTGAGTCGCGGCGTCCGACGCTTGCGCCGACGCCTGGCCCGTCGCGGCGCATGACGGTGCGCGCAGGAGAGGCTCGACCAGGTGGGTGATTCCATTGGCGTAGTAGCGTAACAATTGCAACTCTTCGGTCATGGCGGTCAAGGTGCCGTCTTGTCGGGGGATCAGCGCCTTTCGCTCTTGCATAATGGCAACGGCCAGATCCAGCGCTTGCCCCGCATCACGGAGCGGGATGTACGGACCATCCGGCTGCTCATCGAGCCGAAGGATAATCGCCTGGTAGGCCGCTTCCAGTTCCGCCCGCGTCCAGCGCCGCTCCGGCTCGAGGAGCAGAAGCCAGGACAGTAACGGCACCGGCAAGATGGGCGTGGCCTCGCCGATGCATTGCATCAAGTGGGAGGCAAAATCCCGGCTGAGACGGAGTCGATCGCGTGATGACACGTGACGGGGGTCCACACCCTGATGTTGGCACCAGCGGCGTGCGGACACCGGCGCCCCGAACCCCGCGGCGGCATAACCCATGGTGTCCTGGCGCCCGCGCAGGCGGTTACCCAAGTTGCGAACCAGCACCATCAGGCCCTGGCCCATTGCACGCACGGTGGAGCGGCGCATGGTGCGCCCGTGCGCTTCGGCCAGCAGGGTGCGATCTTCCAGCACCCGGTCGTAGTTCAGCCCGACGGGGACAAACAGGATGTCGCGCTCTCCCTCGGGGTTGAAATCCCGAAGCATGTAGTCCAACAGACCGGCGTGGGGTTGCCGAAACGCGCCGTCGCGGCTGAGCCCCCCCTCCGGGAAAACGGCCTGAACCACGCCGCCGTCCACGGCCATCTGCACGTAACGCTCCAGTACACGCCGATAGAGCGCGTTCTGCGAGTTCCGTCGAACGAAGTAGGCACCCATGGCACGCACCAGCGGCTCCAGGGGCCAGACCCGCGCCCATTCGCCCACAGCGTAGGACAAGGCCGTGTGATCCTCGGCAAGGTAGGCCACCAGGACGTAGTCCATGTTGCTGCGGTGATTCATCACAAAGACGACGCTGGCGTCCGCATCCATTCCCGTCAGGTCGGTTTCATCCCGGTAGGCCAAACGCACTTGATAAAATCGCCGCACGATTGCCCTTGCCAGACGGTTGCCAAGACGAAAATAGACGTAGGCGTTAAACGCGGGAACGATCTCCCGTGCGTATGTTTCCACGCGGCGCAGCGCGACCGCCCAGGGTGTGCCGTTGTATTCGCAATAGGTGCGTACCGCAGCGAGGACGCGCGGGTCATAGGCGAGCCGATCTATCAGGACCTCGCGCTTTGTCAGGCTGAAGGTGGGCAACTTCAGGTGCAGCCGCCGATTCACCTCCTCGATCAACCCACTCAAACGACGCCGGAAGAACCACCGAACCGTGGGAATGAGCAGCCTGGCCAGCACCGCCCACAGCGTGACGACAAGCATGGCCAGGAGTAGCCAGTAGGGGACTTCCACCGGTTCTGTCATTCGCGGGCTCTCATCCCTGGGTCATGCGCTCGGAGTGTCTTCAGGGTGTATCATGCCGGCTCAAGCCTGTCACATGCCGGCGCGGGCTGTCGTGATGCGTGAGCCCGGGCAGACGCGGCCGCGCAGGTGATGAATACACGACATCCGGCCTGGCGAAAATCAGTCGGGTACGGACATGATGGAAAAAGCTGGCCGCGGGCGGTGAGATCATGTATCGTCTGCAACGCAGTGTTCAGCTTGAGTACCTTCGGCAGTCCCGCCCTACTTGGTCGTCACTCCGTGCGTTGTTCAGCTCAACCTGCACTACTATAGAAAATGATCCATGAGGAAATGTAACGATGATGACCGGAACTGTTAAGTGGTTCGACGACGCCAAGGGCTTTGGTTTCATTACGCCCGAGGACGGTGGCAAGGATGTGTTTGTGCATCACTCCGCCATCAACGGTGCTGGCTTTAAGAGCTTGGCCGAGGGGCAGCAGGTTGAGTTTGAAACACAGAACACCCCCAAGGGTCTTGCTGCGGCGAACGTCACCGCGATTTGAACCACTTCGGATGAATGCGTGAGCGGTGCCCGTCGTCTCACGCATGCATGATAGCAACCCCGTTTCGACGGGGTTTGTTTCGTTCTGACCCCTGTGTTGCTTTAACTGCACTTGGGTGTGGCCGGTGACTGGCGTTATCCTTAGACGATGCCTGTCCATGCTGAGCCCGGCGATGAACGGAGAAAAACCATGCCCGCAGGCCGTCCACGGCAGTTCGATCCACCGACTGCCCTGAACCGCGCCATTGACGTATTCTGGTCGCGCGGTTATGAGGGTGCCTCCCTACAGGAACTTCTGGCGGCTACACGCCTGTCCCGCAGTAGTCTGTATCAGACGTTCGGCGGCAAACACCAGCTATTCTCCCGCTGCCTGGTTTGCTACCGCGAGAGCGTGGCTGCGGAGATGATCCGGCGGCTTGAAGAGGCGCCGTCTGGTCGGGCGTTCATCGAACAGTCCATGCGCCGTGCGGTCGCAGAGCAGCAAGTACCGGGAGGACCGCGTGGTTGTTTGGTGCTCAACACCGCCAACGAGTTCGGGCACCGCGATGCGGAAGTCAGCCGGCACGTTCGTGCAGGGCTCTCGGCGTTCCGCGATATCTTCGCGGAGGCCATTCGCCGTGGACAGGCCGATGGCAGCGTCGCCCGCATCCATGATCCTGATCGTCTGGCTGCCTATCTGGTTGCGGCGATGGGTGGCTTGCGCACGCTGGTCAAGGCGGATGACTCATCGGCGTCGATTAATGACGCCCTGGAACTGCTTTTGGCGGCGCTGGATTAACAGCGAGCAGTTCAGCGCTGAGCCAGATGGTTATTTCTCGACGAAGGCACGCTCAATCACGTAATCCCCGGCGACGCCGATGCGTGGCGACGGCTTGAAGCCGCGTTCCCGGAGCATGTTACCGATGTCATCGAGCATCGCGGGGCTGCCGCAGATCATGGCGCGGTCGCGTTTCGGGTCAAGCGGCGGCAGGCCAATGTCCTCGAACAGTTGTCCCGATTCCACCAGCTTGGTAATGCGCCCCTGATTGTGAAACGCCTCTCGCGTCACGGTGGGATAGTAGATGAGTTTCTCGCGAATCATTTCGCCAAAGTACTCGTTATCAACCAGCTCGCGCTGAATTAAATCCTGGTACGCGAGTTCGTTCCTGTACCGCACCCCGTGGACCAGAACGATGTTCTCGAACCGTTCGTAAGCATCCGGGTCCTGGATGACGCTTAGAAACGGCGCCAAGCCCGTGCCGGTGCTGAACAGGTACAGGTTCTTGCCGGGCAGCAGGTCACTGAGCAGCAGTGTCCCAGTGGGTTTACGGCTGGTGACCACCTCATCGCCTTCCTTCAGGTGCTGCAGGCGCGACGTCAGGGGGCCGTCCGGCACCTTAATGCTGAAGAACTCAAGGTGATCCTCATAGTTGGGGCTGGCGATGCTGTAGGCCCGCATGACCTTCTTACCGCCCTGGTCTTGCAATCCGATCATGACGAACTGCCCGTTTTCGAAGCGCAGGGACGGGTCGCGGGTGGTACGAAAGCTGAACAGCGTATCGTTCCAATGATGGACGCTGATCACGCGTTCGGTCGCCATGTTGCTCATGTTGCCAGTTCCCCCTGGTCGGATTGCACCAAACTCATTGACAGGTCCGATGAGGCTGTTTGCACGAACCTACGCAGCTCCTCTGGTCAACCCGTCCCTGTCCGGGTGTTCACTTCCTTGCACCCGTAGCTTAGGGACAGAGAGAATATCTGTGAAATGGGTTATTCGAATAAGCTATAACCCATTTGGACATATACGGCCTTTTGCCCGGTGCGCCAGGACCGGTTGCCGGGCCATGGGGAGTTAGCGGAACTGGATGCCGCCACCGGGACCGCCCGTGCCGGGACCGCTTCCCATGCCACCCTGACCTGGGGTCACAATCGAGGTCGCCTGTTCGCGTTGCATTTCCTCGACGCGGCGAATCATCTCCTCAAGCGCCTGGTTGGCGGTCTCCGCGAATCGTTCCACGGCAACCTCCAGGCTATCTGCATCGATCTCGAAAGACAGCGGCAACGCGCCGCCCTGGGTCATGACCTGGGTCTGGCCACTGTAGGTCACCGGGCGTGATTCATCGCGGGTGCCATCGGTCATCACCGGAATCATCCGGCGGATCGCGCCAACCCGGCCATCCGTGAACGTTTCCTCCTGCACCAGAGCGCTGGTGTCCAGGGACATATCGGGCATTTGACTGCTCTCATTCATTTGATCTCTCCTGCGACAGCTGAACTGAACGGTAACCCTCTATAATGCCGCATGCCACCCGTATCGCCCAACCCCCGGCGGCAGCCTCACCCAGCCGCGGCGGCAGTGCGCTGTTCCAGCGCCGACATCCCCTTGCGATACAAGGACCACGCCACCATGCCCGCGGCGATATTGCCGAGCAGAGCGCCGGTGAAGAGACCGTTTAGCCCCATCAACCATGCGCCCGCCCAGAGCAGGGGCAGGTAGCAGATGAAAAGCCGCACCAGGGAGATGGTTAGCGCCCGCATGGGCAGGCCCAGGGCATTGCAGACCGAGACCATGAGCATGCACACGCCAAGCGCGCCGTAGCTCAGGGGAACACGCAACAGGTAGTCCTCTAACGTCTCGGCGACCGTGGCATCCTGCGTCAGCAGGCGGGGGAGTAGACCCGAGAGCGCCAGCCAGAGCACGGCGAGGGCGAGCTGCCAGGCGAGGACAAAACGCACGGCGATGCGCACGAGTGTCCGGACATGCCCGAGCTCCCCGGCACCCAGAAAGCGCCCGACCATCGGGGGGAGTGACATGGTCAGCGCCAGGGCCACGACGATAGAAAAGAACTCGAGCCGCGTCCCGAGCCCCCAGGCGGCGACGGCACTTGATCCGAATCCGGCCACCAGGGCCGTGGCGAGCATGGCCGAGATTGGTGGCATCAGCTGGCTGAGCATCGCCGGGCCGGTAATGCCTGCCAATTGTCGGAGCGCCGGCACCGGATTGATGCTGAGCAAATCAAAGTGCAGCAGACCCCGCCTTACCAGTGCCGGGTATATGGCCGCGATGCCGACGGTGAACGCCGTCACCGTGGCCCATGCCGCCCCGGGGAGCCCCCAGCCGAAGACGAAGATGTACAGGGGGTCCAGTGCCAGATTGACCAGGCTGGTGAGAACCATCCATAGCCCGGGGACGCGGGTATCCCCGTGCGCGCGCATGACGCTGTAGCCCAAGTATAGGATCGCGCCGCACCATGCGCTCAATAGCCACGGAATCCAGAATGCCCTGATTAACGGCAGTAGCTCCCGCTCGGCCCCCAGGAGCGTCACCAACGGCTCGCGCAGGGTCCACAGCAGCAGGCAGAGCAGGGCGACAGCGAGTGCCCCGGAGAGGACCACCAGACCCCCCAGCCGGTGCGCGAGGGTGGTGTCCCCGCTGCCCAGCGTGCGGGCAATGATCGCCGTCGTTGCAATGCCAAGCCCGACCTGAAAGCCGATTATGAGCTGCTGCATGGGCAGGGTGAAGCCCAGAGCGGCCAGGGGCTCCACACCGAGCTGGCCGATAAAGGCGCTGTCCACCAGCTGAAAGCCAAGCAGGGAGACGACGCCGAAGAGCATGGGCCAGGTCATACTGAACAGCGTGCGCCTGAGACCGTTGCGGGTGAGGTCCTCGGTGGTCATCGCGTTGCCGCGAGAACGGCTTCCGTGAGAAACCCCGCCGCCAGCGGGACCGGGAGGCTGGCCAGCAAACGGACGGCGACGAACCGCCAGCCCATCATCGGCGCCTCGAAGACGATCACCCGATGGAGCGCGAGTACGGACCACGCCGTGATCAGCGTGATCATCTGCGCCAGGCCGATGCCCACCTCGATTAACGCCAGGGCCAGTGGGAAGACGATCATGGGTCCCCCCGGCATGATACTGCCAATGAGCGTCGCCAGCAGGATGCCGCGGGCGCCGGAGGCTTCTCCGAGCACTGCGACGACCTGCTCCTCAGGGACCAGCGACGCCAGGAAGACCCCGGCGATCAGCGCCGGGGGCAGGCGCAGCAGCAGGGGCTGGAGTTGCTGCCAGCCCTCGTGCACGGCGTCCGCGTGGCGGACGTCGCCCCGCCGGTGGGCGGCGAACACCGTGGCCGCCAGAAGGAGACCAATGGTGCCGTAGGCGACGAGCGTCATCACGGCCGGATCCACCGCAGTATCACTAGCGCGGCAAAGCCGGCGAGAAAGGGCAGCGGCAGGGAGATGAGCAACCGTAGAGCGACGAAGTCGACGCCGAGAAACGGGAGTTCCCACACCAGCGCGCGGTTCAGGCCCAGTACCGACCAGGCCGTCACATAGGCCACACAGACTTCAACGGAGGCGCCGGCGCGATACAGCGCCACGACGAGCGGAAACGCGGCGAACGGGCCACCGGGGGTGATTGCCCCTGCAATGGTGGCCACACTGAGCCCCAGCACTCCGCTGTTGCCGCCCAGCCAGCGTGCCATGGCGGTGCGGGGGATCAGGCGCTGCACGTAGGCACCGACGAGCAGGGCGCCCACCAGGACCGGCGTGATCCATAGCAGCAGGCCCAAGGCCCCAATCAGCGTGGCCGTAAAGGCGTCCGGACCTTGCAACCACCAGGTCGCACTCCCGGCACCGACGGCGAGCAGAACAAAGAATACTGTCGTGCCGTCGAGTCGGCGCCAAGGCGGTGACCGTTTGCTTGCGACTGGCGGCATGGCACCTTGCAGGAACGTTGGCAAATGGCACAGTCTACAAGCTATCTCCTGAGGTTGCCTTCGGTGCCCAGGTGTCAAGGAGGAGTAACGATGGATCTTGCCTATCGTTCCACGGCCCGTCTGGCCCTCATGATCCGCGAGGGAGAGCTCAGCGCGGAGGCGATGCTCGAGCATTTCCTTGGGCGCATGGAGCGGCATAACGCCGCGCTCAACGCCGTGGTGACCACCGATCTCGACGCCGCCCGTCGCCGTGCCCGGGAGGCCGACGCCGCGCGGGCCCGCGGGGAGTCCTGGGGGCCTTTGCACGGCATACCCATGACCGTCAAGGAAACCTATGAAGTCGAAGGGATGCCGACGACAGCGGGCGCCCCTGCGCTGCGGGATCACTGGTCCGAGGTCAATGCCGCCGCCGTCCAGCGGCTGTTGGACGCCGGAGTGGTGATTTACGGCAAGACCAACGTGCCGTTGTTCGCCGGCGATTTGCAGTCCTACAATGCGATCTACGGTACGACGAATAACCCGTGGGATTTGGCGCGGACTCCGGGCGGGTCTTCGGGGGGATCCGCTGCTGCGCTCGCTGCCGGCATGACATCCCTGGAACTGGGCAGCGACATCGGCGGCTCCATCCGCACTCCGGCGAGCTTCTGCGGCGTGTGCGGGCACAAATCCAGCTACGGGGTGATTTCCTCCCGGGGGCATATCCCGGGGTCCCCAGGCTCGCTCTCCCGCACGGATATCAGTGTTGCCGGGCCGTTGGCCCGAACAGTGGACGATCTGCAACTCGCCATGGGCCTGCTGGCCGGGCCGGAGCCCGAGCAAGCCGTCGGCTGGCAGCTGCGGCTGCCGCCGGCACGGTGGCGGCGGCTCACGGATTTCCGCGTGGCTGCCTGGTTGGACGACCCGGGCTGCCCGGTGGATGCCGAAGTCGTGTCCATACTGGAGGGTTTGGTGGGGCGGCTGCGGACCGCCGGGGTTCAGGTGGACGACCAGTCCCGGCCGCAGGGTATTGACCTGGCCAGCTCCCACGAGACCTACTATCAGCTGCTGACGGCGACCATGAGCGGTGGGTTGCCGGAGAAAGTGTTCAATACCATGCTCGATAAGGCGGAGCTGGCCGGGTTGCAGGACACCAGCTACCCCATGCGCTTTGCCCGTGGCGCCATCCAGCGCCACGGGCAGTGGCTGCGGACCCATGAAAAAAGACTCCAGATGCGCAAGGCCTGGGAGGCATTCTTTCGCGGCATCGATGTGGTGCTTGCGCCGGCCATTCACACCCCGCCGTTCCCCCATGACCACAGCCAGCCCATGGCCGAACGCCGCCTCGCCGTCAACGGCGTCGACCGTCCGTACATGGATGTGCTGGCCTGGGCGGGTCTCGCGGGCGTGGTTTACCTGCCCTCCACGGTGGTTCCGGTCGGCCACACAGCCTCTGGGCTTCCGGTCGGGGTGCAGATCATCGGTCCGTATCTCGAGGATTACACCAGCCTCGCCTTCGCCCGCCATGTGGAAGCGTTGACCGGTGGTTTCGTGGTTCCGCCGGGGTACTAGTGTCCTGTCCCGCAAATAACGTTACGATTGTCGCGGCCCTGACGGCCCCTGGCGGCGTTGCGCCTCC
>NZ_SKOG01000053.1 GCF_007120195.1 Aquisalimonas sp. | reverse complement strand
GGCGCTGTTCCTGCTGGCGCTGATCTTCTCGCCGCGGCACGGGTTGCTACGGCGGTGGTTCCGGGATGTGTCGCTGCGCCGGGCGTAAATCGCGCGCCGTCGACCAGCAATTCTAATTATGGCGCTGAAGCCAGAGCCTCACGGGCGTCGGCGCACAGCAGATAATGGTGCATTACGCTGGCGCTAATGGCACCCTACGCCTTTCGATCAGACCCGGTGCCATGGCATGGCTGCACGCCATACCCGTAGGGCGGGTTAGCGCAGCGTAACCCGCCGTCGATAACATAGCGCCGCAGGCGCACAACTAGAGTTGCCCCCGTGCGCCTGCGGCGCGGTTTGTTTGACGGTGCATTACGCTGGCGCTAATGGCACCCTACGCCTTTCGATCAGACCCGGTGCCATGGCAGGACTCCACCACCTACCCACCGCGGGAGTGACGGCAGCGATCATCGTCGCGACTTCTCCCGCTCAAGCCGCTCGACTTTGCGGTGCAGATCCTCGAGGAGATGGAGCATGCGCTCGCGCTCCTCGTGGGCCTTCTCTTCGGTCTGTTGGTGCTTGGCGTCGGCTTCCTCCATATGCCGCTCCTGCATGGTACTGACGATAATGCCGATGAACAGATTCAGCACCGTGAAGGCCGACATCAGGATGAAGACAATGAAATAGATCCAGGCCAGGGGATAGACTTCCATCACTGGCCGGGCGATCTCCTGGGACCAGCTCTCCAGGGTCATCACCTGAAATAATGAGTACAGCGTCCGCCCCAGATGACCGAAATCCTCCGGGAAGCTATCCCCAAAGAGCTTTGTGCCCATGACGCCGAAGACGTAGAACACCAGCGCCAGGAGAAACGCGATCCAGCCGATACTGGGAATCGCCTTGAGCAGCGACTCGACGATCATCCGCAGCCGACCCACCTTGGCGATGAGGCGCAGCACGCGGAGAATGCGCAACGCCCGCAGCACGGTGAATGGTCCGGCATCGGGCATCAGCGAGATGCCCACGATGATGAAGTCGAACACGTTCCAGCCCTGCTTGAAGAACCGGTAATCGAAGGCGAACAGCTTGAGACCAATCTCGATGACGAACACCGTGAGTACGGCGCGCTCGACAATCAGCAGCGCCTCGCCGGCGTGGCGCTGCACCACATCGAAGGTCTCAAGCCCCAGGGTGATGGCGTTGAAGCAGATGAGGACAATGATGAAGTTCTGGACCGGACGGCTTTCCACCCAATCCCCGACACGCTCGCGCAACCCCGGCGACGCACTGTATTCCATTGTGGCCCTCGCATGCGGAAATGAGTAAGCTGCAGAATACCCTCGGCACAGCCGGGGTAGGCCTCGCAGGCACCGGATGACCCGCTCTGGCGGCCCGCCATTATACGGGCAATTCAGTGCCCGAAAACGGCCACGGTCACCACGAACAAGACCATGCCGACCAGGGCCCCCACCAGGGTGCCGTTGATGCGGATGAACTGGAGGTCCCGCCCCACGGCCAATTCCAGCCGATCCACCAGGCTGTCGGTGGGCCACTCCCGGACCACGTCGGCAATGAACGTGCCGATACTGTCGCGAAACGGCAGCACTAGCTCCCGCAGCAGCGATTCCAGGCGCTCATCCAGCCGCGCCCTCGCCCCGGGGTCGGTCTCCAGGGTGTAACCAAAACGCTGCAGGCTCGCGACCAGAGAGGCCCGGAACCCGGCATCCCCGGCGTTCACCCCGTCCAGCAGGGCCTGACGTAGATCTTCCCAGAGCTGCTCGATCAGCCCCTGCAACTCGTCGCTTGCCAGTATCTGATCGCGGATACCGTCCAGTCGCGCCCGCACGGTTGCCGACGCCCGGAGCTGGCCGATTAGATCGTGCACCGCCCGATCGAAGTCCTGACGGACGGGGTGATCATGCTGAGCAAGCTCGCCCAGCCATTCCTCAACCCCGGCGATGATGGCGTCGGCCAGCCGGCGGTCGAACCGTCGCGGCACCCACCAGCGGCTGCGCGCACCGACCTGCCCGCGGATCATCTCCCGATTGCGGATCAGCACATCCCGCGCCAGCAGCAGCGAGCGGTCGAAAAGGCGCTGATGATCACGGCTGTCCATAAACAGCTGCAGCAACCGCTCAATGACGGGCACCAGATCCAGCCGCCGCACATGGGAGGCCAACGCATCCCGGTAGAAGCCACGGACTTCCTGGTCCTGGAACGCGTTGATCATGTCCGGGGCGAGCACCAGGAGCCGGCCGGCAACCAGATCCGCGTTGTGCGGCTGCGCCAGCCAGTGGCCCAAATGCAGCGACGGTTCTGCCCCGTGCAGACGGGCCAAGACCACGTCCTGATCCAGGAAATTCCGTGAGACGAAGCGTCCGAGACCGCGTCCGAGACGCTCCTTGTTGCGCGGCACGATGGCCGTGTGCGGGATGGGCAACCCCAGCGGGCGTCGGAACAGCGCCGTGACCGCGAACCAGTCGGCCACACCGCCGATCAGGCCGGCCTCGGCGCCGGAGCGAACCAATAGCATCCAGTAACCCGGGGTCTCGACGAAGTGGGTAGCAAAATAGACAGCGCCGGCCCCCACAAGCGACGCCGTGGCGACGCGGCGGTGCCGCCGCAACACGCGGCGCTGGTGGATGTCCTCATGCGCTGGGGTCATCGAACCTCGATCACCCGCTCCGGATCGAACGGCCTGCCGGGAACCGTCTCGCAGGGGTAGCCGCGCTGGTTGCTCAGTACGCGGACCCCGCAATAGTAGAGGTCTGTATTGGCATGGGTGTGGCCGTGAATCCACAATGCCGCCCCGCCTTCCGCCAGCAGGGGATGGAGGTCGCTCACAAACGCAGTGGACAATTCATTCATCGGGTGCTTCGGGTGCGCACAGTCCAGCAGGGGCGCCGCGTGGGTAATGACGACCGTCGGCTCATCGGCCTCGGTAACGATGGCCTCATGCAGCCACCCCCGCGTCCGCCGATGGCAGTCACGCGTGTGCTCCGGGGTGAGGATCTCCGCCTCGCCATTGGTGCGAATGTAACGGTAATCGGGCATGATCTGGCCGACGGCCGGCATGGCCCGATCCACCGGAATGCGGCCATCCCCGGCAAAGTCCGTCCACAGCGTGGCCCCGAGGAAACGCACGCCGTTCACTCGGGCAATATCGCGTTCAAGCACGTACACACCAGTCCCCATGGATTGGTCGCGCAGATCATCCACCAGTGCCGGATACCGCTTGCCGTAGAATTCATGGTTGCCGGCCACATAGATCGCCGGTATGCCAAGGCGATCCACTTGGTCGGCCGCCCAGCGGAGCCCGTGGGTGCCATTATCGATATCGCCGGCGAGCACCAGCACATCCGCGTGGACATCCGGCAGGTCGGGTGGCTTCTCCTCGGTCAGATGCCGCACCACCTCGTTATGAAGATCACTGACAACCTGTATCCGCATCAGCGCTCTCCCCCCAACTGTCCGTCCAGATTCGCCAGATACTCCCGGATACGTTCGGCGTTGACGCCAAGATCACTCCTGCCGATCCGGGACGCCGAGCGCACATCCACGACGACCTCATCGCCATCATCGCGCAGCCGGACAACCACGTCATCCTGAAAACCGAACCACGGTGTTGTCGCCACCGCCTCGATGCGCCCACGCTCCAGGTCGGCGTGCTCTACGTGCCATTGCATCAGCCGCGCTGTCTCCTCGGCCACCGCGAAAACGTCATCCAGCGACGCCGCATAGCGGCGCGACTCCACATCGGGATAGGCCTCACGCTGTTGCTCGATGAAGGCTTCCCCCGGATGCTCAACGGCGTTGGGCGCCTCCTCCCGTGCCGCGACCAACGCCTCAAACTCCGGGATGTCGTCCGTATCCGTGGTGATATCGTGAATCGGTGGCACCCGATCGGCTTGGTATTGCATGTACACCGGCCAAGCGGCGGCTCCGAGGCCCAGCCCCAGCGCCACTAAGCCGGCGATCACAACATGCCGCCGGCGCCCCACCAGCGCCGCCAGAACGGCTGCAAACCCGCAAATGGCACCGGCCAGCCCAATCCACTTACCATAGTTCATCAGGTCGAAGGCCTGGCCAAGGCCGATCCAGCCCAGCTGATACCAGGGCCCGGGCAACAGCACGGCCAGTCCTCCGACGACGGAGAGACCAATGCCACCGCCGGCGACCAGGCGTTGCCGTTTGCTGCCTTGGGTGGGCTCGCTCGTTTGCATCGCTCCTCCTCGTCCACTGGCCATTCACTGGCCTTCAAGCTGCCAGTATCGCGACTGCTTCACAGCAGGCCAAGGGGAATTCTGCGAAAACTGGAACAACGATGGATTCACAGGCATCACAAAAGACATGGAAAACCGTGTCCACAAAATACCACACAGCTATCTGCAGCCTCTTGCGCGGGGGCTGTTGGTGCTCACCGTGCTCATTGTCATGGCAGCGTGCGGTCCGCGCACCCAGGACACGGAGCCACCCACGCAAACGCCCAGTTTGGACCCGGGCATCGCCACCATGCCAGACGGACAACGTCTGCCGCTGAGCCGCTGGCGTGCACTCGGCGAGGAACCCAAGGCGGTCATTCTGGGCGTCCACGGGTTCAATGACTACCGCAGCGGCTGGTCGGTGCTTGGCCATGACCTGCGCCAGCGCGGGGTCTCCGTCTATGCCTACGATCAACGCGGCTTTGGTGCCACGGAGCATCGCGGCGTGTGGGCGGGCACCGAGGTGTTGATCTCGGACCTGGCTGTCGTGGTTGACCTGCTGCGCGAACAATACCCGAACACGCCCCTGTACATCGCGGGGGAGAGCATGGGCGGCGCCGTTGCGCTGCTCACCCACGCCCGCCACCCGGAGCTCGACATCGACGGGACCATCCTGCTGGCACCGGCGGTCTGGAATCGCGGGGCCATGCCCTGGTATCAACGATTCGCGCTTTGGGCGGCATCCTGGGTCGCGCCAGAGCGCAAGCTGACGGGGAGCGGGGTGCAGGTGCGGCCCTCAGACAATCGCGACATGCTGCGCGCCCTGGGCCGGGATCCCCTCATCCAGCGCGGCGCGCGGATCGACGCCCTAAGGGGGCTGGCGAACCTGATGGACGCCGCTCAGTCCGCCATCCCGCACTACCGGGGCCGTACCCTGATCCTCTATGGCGAAAAGGACGAGATCATTCCCTACCGCCCAACCTGCCAGATGTTCCAGCGCCTCCCTGATGCCGAGCAGTGGCGCGCCGCGCTGTATCGCGAGGGCTACCACATGCTCACGCGGGATCTGCAAGGGGGTGTGGTTCGCCAGGACATCGGCGACTGGGTACTCAACCCGAACGCGGCGCTATCCTCCGGGGAAGAGGCGGCACTGGCGGGGCGGCTGGGTGAGTTCTGCGGACTCTCGGCGTGATCGGATCAACGATGGGTTGCGCCGCGCTTCACCCCCCGTCATCGTTCAGGCCAGGGGCGCACCACATTTATCAACCACGCAAAGGCGCAACCTCACCGGTCTCGAGCCACCGCAGGTAGTCGTCCAGGATCAGCCCGTGATCGAAGGCGAGGGGGCCGGGGTCGCCCGGATCCACAATGCGGATCGCCGCGGCATCGTCGTCGGCGGCGGGTGTACCGCTGGCATCGGCAACATAGACGCAGCTTGCAGTATGACCCCGCGGGTCGCGGTCCGGCGAGGAGTACACCCCCAACAAGCACACAAGCGCCACGGCCAGACGGGTTTCCTCCTTTGCCTCGCGCCGCGCGGCCGCTTCGACGGGTTCCCCCCGGTCCACGAAACCACCGGGAAGGGCGAGTCCGTGGGGCAGCCTGGCGCGCTCGATGAGCACGACACGCCTTCGATCGCCATCCAGGCGGATCACACAATCAGCGGTCAACAGCGGCGTCTCGGGGATAGGCATTAGATACGACTCCAGGGCATTGCGGGGCGTGTCTCCGCGTCCAGGCCGAGCAGCTCGCGCACGGCATCGGAATCGGGGGATTCACACACGGCGCGGGCCAAGTGCCGCGCCTCCCGTGTATCGGTGCGTTGGATCACCCGCGCCAGGGTGGCAATGAGCCGCGGCGCCATGGAGAAGCGGCGAAAACCCAGCCCCAGTAGCAACGGCAAGACGCCGGGCAGCTGCTGCAGCAAGCCGCAGAGCTGCACGCCGCGACAATCCGGTCCCGCCAGATCCGCCACGGTGCCGAGGAAGCGCAGCAGTGGTGGCGAATAGGGGTCCAGGTAGCCGGCCACCTCGGGAATGTCCCGGTCGGCGCCAAAGAGGCACTGCATCAGGTCATTACAACCAATGGACACCAGTTGCGCGCGCTGGCGCCATTCGGGCATCGCCAGCACCGCGGCCGGGGTTTCGGCCATAATGCCCACGGGAACCGACTCCGGCAGCCTGACACCCAACTCATGGCGCCAGTGGCGGAATTCTTCCGGGCTGGCGACGTAGGGGATGAGCACCGCCAGTTCCCATTGCCGAGACAGTTCGGCGATGGCCGCCACCTGCGCCTGGACCACGCTGCGAACCGGTTCAACACCGAACAGGCGAGAGCCCTGCATACCGAGCAGCCCGGCCATTCCGGCCATCTCGCCGAGCCAGGGGGGGCGCTTGTCCACGGAGATATCCAGCAATCGAAATGTCACCGCCAAGGGCTTGGCGGCTTCGCAAATCTCCCCCATCACCTCATGGTAAAAGGCGACGTCGGGCTGACGACCATGGGGCGGTGTCAGGTACTCGGTCCTGACCATGCCCACGCCGGCGGCGCCCGCTTCCAGTGCCTCCTTCGCCCCTGGCGCGCCGGTAATGCTCGCACGCAGTTCCACCGCCACGCCATCGGCCGTAAGCACCGGCTCGCCGGCCTGCAACCCGACAGCACGTTCATCGTCCGCGTCGGCGGCCCCGGAGATGACACCACGCAGCTGCCCGCTGCCGCCGTCAAGGTGTATGGCGGCGCCGGTGTGCAGCTCCGCGGCCTGGCGTCGCCCGAGCACGACCGTGGGAATACCCAAGCCCTGAAGCTGGGTCATCGGATGGGACAGCGGCGCCCCCTCCACCACGATGAGCCCGGCCGGCCTGCTCTTCAGGGAACCCAGCTCAGCATAGTCGATCAGCACAATGTGCTGCTCATTCGCCGCCGCCACGCTGGTGCTCAGGGTGCCCTCGGCAATGCCGGGGACAAAGGGCATGGCTTGGATACGCATGGCAACAGTCTACGGACACAGGCACAGCCGTGTCACCAACCGTCACCCGCAACGGCCAAATCCAACAGATTCCCGCCCACGGTCGATCAGCGCGTCCCAACCGTGATGGTGGGCTGCGGTGCGGGCTCGGTGCTGGTGTAGCGCAGTTCCGGCCCCAGACGCCTCAAGGCCAGCGGCGGGTTCACCAGAAAGCGCTCCCCCATGAGCACCACATTGACCGGGTCCGATGGCGCCACGCGAACCTCCAGCAAGCCCGGGGCCCTGAAGAACTCGCGCATGGCGTCCATTCCGGCATTGAGCCTTGGATCGTCCCACTCGGCCACGGCCCACTCCAGCTCGCCGATGAGGTTTGCTGCCATGGTTGGGCCGGTCATCCCCCGGTCCCGGGCAAGCCGCTCCAGCAAGCCGTGGAACAAACCAGCATCCTGCCAACGACCCTCGAACTCCACCAGTTCCAGGCCCGAGGCAGGCCCGTCGTAGGGGTGATCAAGGAGGCCCCGGTCGCCCAGCAGAAAGCGCCCCTCCACCTCCACCCGATCGCCGCCGTGCAGGGCCGCCATCAGCTGATCGATTGCCAGGCTGCGGGTCTCCCCATCAAATCGCATACGCAGCGCAAGATCGCCCACCACCGGCCCGTTCAGCGCCCCCTCCAGGGCTTCCAGGGTCCGCGGCCAGCCGCCGCGAACCCAGTACGCGTCGTGGAGGTAGACATCAAGGTGCTCGGGCAGTGGGGAGCCGCCACTGAACTCGCGGATACTCACGCGGCGAACCTGCACGTCGGGGAAGAGCCCCTCTCCGACGAGCCGCAGATCATGGACGGCGGCGGTGCGCTCCAGCGGATTGACGGTCACGGCTCGGTAGCTGCCTTCCACGTAAGCCGGCAAATCATCCAACACCGCATCCACGGCGCGCTCCACCCGGTGCTCGAGGTACCGCTGTCCGCCGAACAGGGCAACCCCCAGCAGCACACCGAGCAGGACCACCACAACCAGCGCTCGCATTGCCCGACCCAGCATTCAGGCACCTATGATCATTGCAAGTAATTGCAGACACACAGCCGCGAACACCCCTGCCAGCACGTCGTCCGCCATGATGCCAAATCCACCGCCGACCCGACGATCCAGCCAGCTGATGGGCCAGGGCTTGAGCACGTCGAAGGCGCGGAACAGGACGAACCCGGTGATCACCCACAGGATGCCCACCGGGGCGGCAATCATGGTAATCAGAAACCCCGCCACCTCATCCCATACGATCGCCGGGTGATCGTGGACGCCAAAATCCCGGGCGGCGCGATCGCAGATCCACACCCCGGCAATCACCACAATCAGCGTCGCCACAAGATAACCCCACAGGGGCAAGGCAAGCAGCAGCACGTAGAGCGCGATTCCGGCAAGGGTGCCGACGGTGCCCGGCGCCCGGGGTGCCAGCCCGGTGCCAAAGCCGAGCGCCAGAAAATGCACCGGATTGGTCAGCGTGGCACGCCCCTTAAGGGATGGGATCGCCTGTCCGCGCGCCATCAGCGATGCTCCGGAAAGTGGCTGTAGCCGCACGCGGCCAGGGTGACCGGCGTCCGATCCCCCCGCACCAGGCGCAGACCGGGCTGGGGTTGGATATAGCCGATGCGGGTCAGCGACACGCCGAGCCGGCTGGCGATCGCGTCGAGTTCATGGAGCCGCGAGGGGGGCATCGTAAAGCACAGTTCATAGTCGTCACCTCCCGCCAGTGCACCCCCCCACTGCCGCTCTCGCCCCCCGAAACGCAAGCCGGGTTCGGACAGGGGCAAGCGATCCACATCCACAGTCGCACCCAGACCGCTCGCGGAGAGGATATGCCCGAGGTCGGCGGCCAGACCATCGGAGATATCCACCGCAGCCGTCGCCCGCCCGCGCAACGCCTGACCGAGGCTCACCCTGGGGGTAGGACGATGCAGGCGATTCAGAAGAAAGGCGACGTCCGGGTCATCCCGATCCGCGCGTCCGCGCCAGAGATCCAGGCCAAGGGCTGCGTCGCCAAGGGTGCCACTGACCACAATGGCGTCCCCCGGACGGGCACCGCAACGCCGCAGGGCCGCGCCCGGCGGTGCCAATCCGGCCACCTGTACCGTAACATTCAAGGGGCCGCGAGCCGTATCCCCCCCCACCAGGCGCATCTGATGGTAGCGCGCGACACGGCCCAGGCCGGTGGCGAACTGCCGCAACCACTGCTGGTCGGCCTTGGGCAGGGTGAGCACCAACTGAAACCAGGCGGGTTGCGCGCCCATGGCAGCCAAATCGCTGAGATTGACCGCCAAGGCCTTTTCGCCAATCGCGTCAACCGGTGCATCCTTGGGGAAGTGAACGGCATCCACCAGGCAATCGGTCGCTAGAACCAACGTCTGCCCAGCCGGGGGCTGCACTACGGCGCCGTCGTCGCCCACACCGAGCAGCACATCCGTCCGCCGAGAGCCGAGGTCACCGAAGTAGGTCCGGATCAAATCGAATTCCGTCATGCCCGTCACCCTCCCCCCGTGCTGACACACCGGTGCCTCTTCCGGGACAGGACACTAGCCGGTCACAGCGGATGCTTCAGCCTCGGGTATCCCCCCGACCCATCTCCGCAGCCCGCAGTGCCTGGCCGCGCGCGACCTTATCGAGTACGCCATTGATGTACTTGTGGCTGGCTTCGGCGCCAAAGGCCTTCGCCAGCTCGACCGCCTCGTTGATCACGACGCGGCAGGGGATATCCAGACGCTCGCTCAGTTCGTACGCCCCCATGCGCAACACCAACCGCTCCACCGGGTCAAGGCTGGCCATGGCACGGTCGAGATGCGGGACAATCTGCGCGTCCCACTCTTCGAGCCGATCCAGCACACCATGCAGCAGCTCGCGGAACAGGACGAGATCCGCATCGGCCATGTCCAGGGCTTCTTCCATCTCCCGGTCGGGTTCCACCACCGGGGGGCGCTCGTTAATCGGCCGCGCTGGCTCTGCGGGGAGGAATTGACTCTCGATCTCCCGTGCACTTTGCCCCGTCAATTGCCACTGATAGAGTGCCTGCAGCGCCCGCTGGCGCGCTGCGCGCCGTGGGCGGCTGTGACCGTGCCTGTGTCGCGTCCTGGCCATGGGGTTAACCATCGAGCCTGCGCAACAGGCTCACCATTTCCATCGCGGACAATGCCGCTTCCACACCCTTATTGCCCGCCTTGGTACCGGCGCGTTCGATGGCCTGTTCGATGGAATCCACCGTCAACACGCCGAAAGCCACCGGCAGGTCGCGCCGCGTGGCGACCTGGCTGAGACCCTTGCTGCATTCGCCGGCGACATAGTCGAAATGCGGGGTTCCACCACGAATCACGGC
>NZ_SKOG01000235.1 GCF_007120195.1 Aquisalimonas sp. | reverse complement strand
CGGGAGTTGAAAACGCTGTCCGATTGTCTCGGCGATGACCACGATCTCATGGTTCTCAGGGCGGCTCTGCTAGCTGAGCCGGAGCGCTACGGCGGCGAAGAGCGCTTGACGAGCCCGCTTCTGTGCATGGGGCAACGCCAGGAAGAACTTCGTGTCGAGGCCTTTAGTCTGGGCCGGCGTCTCTACAGCGAGTCGCCGAAGGCCTACCAACGGCGTCTCGAAGGCTGGTGGGAACTCTGGCGGAATGACTGCCAGCAACCGTATTGAGGCGGTATCCGATGCGCGTGATCGCTCTGTGTCATCTCAAGGGAGGGGTTGGCAAGACAACAGGTGCCGTTAACCTCGCCTATCAGGCAGCAAAGGCGGGTTACGGGGTGCTTTGCTGGGATCTTGACCCCCAAGGCGCAGCGACCTGGTATCTCGGTTGTGAACCCGATGGGCCGCACGGCAAACGGCTCGTAAACAGTCGTCAGGCCTTATCGGGATCCGTCTTGGCGACAGCCTGGCCGAATCTCGACTGTGCGGCCGCCCATCATACGTTGCGAAATCTCGATGTTCGGCTGGACCGCGCGGGCGGGGCGCGCGCGAAGTTCCTCCGTCGCCTGCTGAAACCGGTAGCGCGTCGCTATGATGTGGTATTCGTTGACTGCCCACCGGGTCTTTCCCGCCTCGCCGAGGCGGTCTTTCGCGCCGCCGATAGTTTGCTGATGCCAACCATCCCGTCCCATTTATCCGTGCGGGCTTATGATGAGGTCGTTCGCGAGCTTGATCGCCTGGGGATCTACAGGCGCTCGTTATATCCGTATTTCTCTCTTGTCGATCGGCGGCGCGCGATACACAGCCAATGGCTGGCACAACCGCCCGAATCCATGGTGAACGTTCTGCAATCCTGGATTCCATCTGCTGTGGATAACGAGCGCATGGGCGAACATCGCGCGCCTGTTGGTGCCTTTGCCCCCCGCAGTCGCGCGGCCCGAGCCTGGCGCGCGCTTTGGCAGGAGCTGGAATTCCGTCTGCACATGCCCCCTCCGGCGCAGACGGCAGAGCGGGCCGGGTAGAGCTGCCAATTTTTGCCGTCAGAATACGGCGATGCCCTCACCCTATACGAACCGACCGTTTGTGGGCCGATATCTAACAGACAGGCGCATGGATTCAGCTACCGTCCGGCTGGGTAGGGTTAATGCGTTCACTGCCCCATACATCGGGCACTTGCACCCTTCTGTGTACACTCGGGGTGGTCACAGATCGGTCACATACCGCCCGACCTCTAGCCGGTGACAAAAAAGGCGACCCCGGAATCTCCGTAAGTCGCCGTTTTCGCTCTGAATGTTGGTAGGCGCGAGTGGACTCGAACCACCGACCCCCACCATGTCAAGGTGGTGCTCTAACCAGCTGAGCTACGCGCCTGTCGCGATTCAGGCGAGCATTCTACAGCGTTCCCGACACCTGTCAAAGGCCGCGGAAAACCAGCAGCAATTCTAATTATGGCGCTGAACCCAGAGCCTCACGGGTGTCGGCGCGCAGCAGATAATGGTGCATTACGCTTGCGTTAATGCATGTCTACGCCCTTCGATAGGACCCAGTGCCATGGCATGGCTGGACGCCATACCCGTAGGGCGGGTTAGCGCAGCGTAACCCGCCGTCGATGACATGGCGCCGCAGGCGCACAACTCGTGTTGCGCCCGTGCGCCTGCGGCGCGATTTGTTTAACGGTGCATTACGCTGGCGCTAATGGCACCCTACGCCCTTCGATAGGACCCGGTGCCATGGCAGGACTCCACCACGTACCCACCGCGGGAGTGACGGCCGGGAGCCAGCGCCAACGGAAGATCGGCAAAATTAGAACTGCTGGAAAACCAGGCCACAAGTGGCTGTTGAGAACGCCCCTCGTCATCACACACTTTAACTTCCGCTGTTTAATGGCACGTCGCCTAGTGCTGGAGGCCTGAGTAAGAGAAGGCCCCGTCTCCCTTGGCACCGTTAACGGATGAGTGCGCCGGTGATGGACAGCGGGACGCCCTGCAAACGATCTTCTCGGGCGACGTAGGCGGTTGGATGGGCATTTTCGCCGAGCTTGCGGGTCAGGTGCGGGGTGGGGAGTTTGTGCCAATCGAGTTCGACCTCGCCGACGATCTCGCTCATTGGCGAGCCGAGATTCGCGGCAAGGTGAAGGCTTTCGCCGATAACCTGTCCGCAAGGGACGCGTTCCGGTGGGCGTGATCGCGGATTCTACCGTTCGCGATCCGATGCCCGGTGGGGGGTCGTGAGGGGCCGTTTCATGAAGCGGTAACGATCACGATAAGGCCTTACGAGGCCCGGGCGCTCCTGATTTCCATTTCCATTTCCATTAGGTTCGCATTGATCGCCATTCGGATCAGGTCGCAAAGGCTTGTCGCGCCGGTCTTGCGCATGACCTTGGCGCGATAGACCTCCACAGTTCTCGAGCTGATGTTTAACGCGCGGGCAATCTCCCGGTTCGAGCAGCCCCTGACTACGAAGACGGCAACCTCGAGCTCTCTGCTCGTCAAGTTGCTTAAACGCGCGCTTAGATCTCGCCGGCGATCCCGGCTCAAGGATGCATGCCGCGCACGGCGCTGTGCCGCATGCACCGCATCCAGCAAGAGCTGATCGTTGAAGGGGTTCTCCAGTACATCCGCGGCGCCATTCCTGAGCGCCTCCACAGCCGTGGTCACATCATTCGGCTCCACCAGCAGGATGACGGGGGCGATCACTCCGTGTTGCGACAACTGGTGAATGAATGGCGCGCCCAGCACACCGGGTGCGCTGGCATCCGCCAGCACACACCAACCCTGTGGCGTTTTGTGCGCGCTTGCCCAGAACGCTTGAGCCGAGTCAAACCAGTCGGTATCGATTTGAACGGAGGAGAGAAGTTGGTGCAGCGTGACTAGCGTGTCGACCTCATCCTCGATGACAGCGATAGTCGGCCCAACGGTGGTTGTCATGGCGTGCTCCCTTCGCCAGGCGATAAGCCCGGTACGCGGATTAACATCGGTCACGTTCACCGGAGACTAGCGATTACGATGCATCGGAATTGGCGCTCTGTCACGTTGCTATGCAATATACGCAGCCGACTCGCCCCGCGTTCCGCACCTCGGAGCCCGGATTGCAAGGCGGGTATGCGAAGAGCGGACCTGGATGCAGGGTTGGCAGTCGGGCATGGCCCTTGCCGACTGCGCTGTGAACGGTAGCGACGTCGCAGTGGCGGCGATCGTCGCGTCGGCTAACGAACTGGTCCAGGATGCCATCTGTCCCGTCACCATTCACGGTGGCTCGGCCACGAATACAACCAAAGGTAGCGAACAATGATCGGAGTGCTTGCAATCGTCGTCGCCCTGATCCTGCTGATCTACCTGGCCTATCGCGGGATCAGCCTGCTGATTCTGGCGCCTGGCCTGGCTGCGTTGGTGGCCCTGGTGTCGGTGGAGACGCCGCTGCTGGCGAGCTACACGCAGGTCTTCATGGGTGCCGCAGGGGAGTTCATTGTCCGCTACTTCCCTTTGTTCCTGCTGGGTGCGATCTTCGGAAAGCTCATGGAGGACTCCGGCAGCGCCGAGGTGCTCGCCCAGGTGATCGTCAAGCGGCTGGGTGATGCCAGAGCGATACTGGCCGTGGTCCTCTCCTGCGCGGTCATGACCTACGGCGGGGTGTCACTGTTCGTTGTGGCCTTCGCGATCTTTCCCATCGCGGCCGCCTTGTTCCGCCAATCCAATCTGCCCAAGCGGTTAATTCCCGGGACCATTGCCCTGGGCGCCTTCACATTCACCATGACTGCGCTGCCTGGCACCCCGGCGATACAAAACGCGATCCCTATGCCGTACTTCGGCACGTCACCGTTTGCCGCACCCGGGCTTGGCATCCTCACCGGGCTGATGATGCTGGTTCTAGGCCAGGCTTGGCTGACCTACCGGGCGAACCAGGCACGCACGCGCGGCGAAGGTTACGGGGAACACACGGACAACGCCCCGGAAGTGAACAAGACCCTGCGCGAGCGCTCAGCCGGGGAAGGGTTCGACCTGCTGGAGGTGCCGCCGGAAGACACGCCGAGGGGACTGCCCCCGGTGTCACTGGCGGTTCTGCCCATTGTGCTGGTGATTGCGCTGAACCTCGTGTTCACGACGCTGGTGATTCCCGCCATGGATACCGGGTACCTTGCCGAGCCGGAATACGGCGCCACATCCATCGATTCCGTGCGCGGGGTCTGGTCGGTTATCGCGGCATTGGTCATCTCCATCGTGGTCCTGGTTGTCACCAATCTGCAGCGGCTTCCGAAACTCACCATGACACTCGACAGCGGCGCCAATGCCTCCCTGCTACCGATCTTCAATACCGCAAGCCTGGTCGGCTTCGGCTCGGTGATCGCCTCGCTTGCCGCCTTCGACATGATCAGTGCATGGATCACCTCAGTAGGCGGCGATAATCCACTGATTTCCTTGGCCATTGCCGTGAATGTCCTGGCCGGAATGACCGGCTCCGCCTCCGGAGGTATGAGCATTGCCTTGGCAACGCTGGGTGACACCTATTTGGCGATGGGGCAGGCCGCCGGGATCTCGCCGGAACTCCTGCACCGGGTGACGGCAGTTGCCACCGGCGGTCTGGACGCCCTTCCCCACAACGGCGCAGTGATCACGCTGCTGTCGATCTGCGGTTTGACGCATCGGCAAGCCTATGTGGATATCGCGGTTGTGGGGGTGCTGGTACCAATCCTGTCACTGGTTTTCCTGATCACTGCCGGCACGCTGTTCGGGACGTTCTAGTGTCCTGTCCCGTAAATAGGTTGCGAAAATTGGCGTGGATCCTGTCGGTTCCTGGCAAGGCGCGCCGACGAGGCGTAGCGGGGACTACGGCGAGGAGGCGCAACGCCGCCAGGGGCCGTCAGGGCCGCAACAATCGTAATGTTATTTGCGGGACAGGACACTAGCACGCCGCGGCCTTGCGTCGCGGCGCAGCAGCGGGCCAAGGGGGATGCGCCAGCCACAGGGGGGCGGCGCTCGCCAGTGGTGTGACGTTCGCGATACGAAGAGATTGCCAGCGTCTCGAATGGCGCGCCCGGCTGCTCGTCCAAGCCTGCGTGCAGGTAAAGGGCCGCGTAGCCGTTGTCAATTGGTCGTAAAGGGGCTCGCCAGTGTGGCCAGGCCCACGAACGCCATGAGTCCGAGTACGGGTATGACGCGGTATGCCAGGCGGCGGCCGCCGATGGCGCTAGCCATGACGGCCTTGGACAGGCTGTTTGCGGCGGCGGCAATCACAATGCCGGAGACTGCAATGTGCCGTGTGATCTCAGCATCCGCGAAACGGGCGAGGGAGACGACGATGGCGTCCACATCGGCGAGACCCGAGATCGCTGCCAGCGTGCGGATGCCCGCATCGCCGAACCAGACCTCGAACGCGGCGGTCAGCACAATGATGACGCTGAGCAGTGCCCCAAACCCGAGGGCTGCGCCGAGTTCAATGGGGTTACGTAGCGGGGATAACTGGTCGTCCACCAGTCTCAGTCGGGCTGCTTGCCAGAACGCACCGATCAGTCCGACCGTTGCCATGGCGGCCAACGGCGGTAAGGCATGCGGGAGCAGGGTATAGTTGAGCACCGAGATAATGATCAGCATGCGGACAAACATGGTGCTGCAGGCGAAGAGAATCCCCGAGGCAAGCACTGGCGTCATCGCCCCATCGCCGCGTGCCAGGCGCGCAAAATGCAGTGTGAGTGCCGTGGAGGAGGCAAGGCCGCCGAATACACCTGTTGCCAGCAGACCCCGCCGCGGGCCGGCCAGGCGCACCGCGATGTAGCCGGCGAAAGACAGGCCCGCAATGAGTACCACCAATAACCAGATTTCGTAGGGATTCCACGCCCCCCAAGGGCCGTAGTTTTGATTCGGCAGTATGGGTAACAGGACGACCGAAATGAGCAACAGTTTGAACAGTGCCTTGAGCTCGTCCCGGGTAATGCGCTGCAGCCAGTGGTGTAACTCGGGTTTGAGGCCCAGGAGCACGACAGTGGCCCCCGCCCCGGCACCCGCGATTTCCGGATACCCGAGCGTGGCCAATGAACCGAGAACAAACGTCAGGATAGCCGCCACAGCACTGGTAATACTGACGTCGTTGTGGTGACTCGAGTGGAGCGCGTAGGCGGTCACCAGGATGATGGTCACTGCAAGGAGGGCGACGCCAAAGACGGCCACTCCTCCATCGCGCCAGAGGATGCCAATAATGCCGCCGAACAGTCCCAGCAGGGCATAAGTGCGCACGCCGGCAATGCGCGTGCCCTCGCTGGCCTCGCGCCACTGCCATCCGCGTTCCACGCCGATCAGCAGACCAATGGCCAGCGCCGCGACCAAGGCCACCAGCGGATTATCCAGCGTCATCCGTTGCCTCTGTCGGAGATGCCATGCGTTGGCAACGGCCTCGTAAACGGTAGCTATGCCGTATCGTTGGCCCTGGCCTGCTGCAAAGCCCTGGGGGTTCTCGGCGAATTATTCGGCAGCGCGCAGCGGCGGCGACGGTGCGGTCGGGGTCACGGCAGCGTCGTGCAGGCCATTGGGCCGCGCCCTTAATCTTCACCTGACGCCTATGGCACTGCATCCGCTTAGTGTAATCCTGTAGTGCGGCTTGATACACCCGTTGCTTGACGCGCGTTGACGGGGGCATCGCTTGTCGCTACGGTGCCGGCTATCCGGTTTTCCCCGGAGAAGCGAGCGTACCGGATCACCGTCAGGGGCCGCCTCAACGCCTTGGCACCTGGGACGCCGCTTCCCATGGCGAGTAGAGGCGGCCAGGGTCTCGCGAAGTGCCGTGGACCATGGCTTTGGCGTTGCCAGGACGGTTCGCTGACCGAAAGCGCGCTCAGGGGTAGGGGCACTGAAGCAAGCCGGCGTCGTCCCCGAGATTCGATGCAGCCCCCGGACCAGTTCAACGGTCCGCGGCAGCGCCAACCTGCCTTGAGGGCGAGCCGTGTGCGCCCTCAAGGCATTGACAGGTGATGGCAAGCGAATATGTCGAGTGAGCAAACCCAGTGGCATAGCACGGCAGCCGACGACTGCTTGCGCAAGTTGGACGCCTCGACCAGCGGGCTCAGCGAGGAACAGGCCAATGAGCGCCTGCAGCGCTACGGCTACAACCAGTTGCCCTCGCCCGAGAAAGCCAGCCCGCTGCAGCGCTTCCTGGCTCAGTTCCACAATGTCCTGATCTATATCCTGATTGCCGCCGCTGCGGGTACCGCGTTGCTGCAGCACTGGGTCGACACGGGCGTGATCCTCGGTGTCGTGCTGATCAACGCGATTATCGGCTTCGTTCAGGAGGGGAAGGCGGAGAAAGCGCTTGATGCGATCCGGGGCATGCTGTCACCGAAGGCGCTGGCGTTGCGCAACGGGCAGCGGCGCAGCATCCCCGCGGACCAACTGGTCCCCGGCGACATCGTCTTCCTCCAGGCGGGGGACAAAGTGCCCGCCGACATGCGCCTGCTCGCGGCGCACAATATGCGCATCGATGAGGCAATGCTGACGGGCGAATCCGTCGCCGTCGACAAGCAGGCCGAGCCGGTGGCGGCGGACGTCGACCTGGGCGACCGTGCCTCGATGGCCTTCTCCGGCACGCTGGTCACGTTCGGTCAGGGCCGTGGTGTGGTCGTGGGCACGGGCGCGGACACGCAGATCGGGCGTATCTCCACAATGCTGCAGGAGGTCGAGACCCTGACGACGCCGCTATTGCGGGATGTTGCCCACTTTGGCCGCTGGCTTTCCGTCGCCATCGTTGTCCTGGCCGCCGTGACGTTCGCCTTCGGCTACTGGGTGCGTGACTACGACCTTGTCGAAACCTTCCTCGCTGCGGTGAGCCTCGCCGTCGCTGCCATTCCCGAGGGTCTGCCGGCCATCATGACCATTACGCTGGCGATCGGCGTCCAGCGGATGGCAGCGCGCAACGCCATCATACGCCGGCTGCCCGCTGTAGAGACGCTGGGCTCCGTGACGACGATCTGTTCCGACAAGACGGGAACGCTCACCCGCAACGAGATGACGGTGACATCGATGGTCACCGCCGACGATGCATTCGATGTCAGCGGCGTTGGCTATGAGCCCCATGGCGGTTTTTCCCGCGAGGGCGTGGACATCGAGCCAGCCGAGCATCCCGTTCTCTCGCAGGCCTTGCTCGCAACCCTCCTTTGCAACGACGCCGAGCTCTACCGCAAAGGCGACGACTGGGTGATGGAAGGTGACCCGACCGAAGGCGCATTGATTACGGGGGCGATGAAGGCGGGGCTCGATCCGCGGGAGATCAACGAGCTGTACCCCCGGGATGACGTGATCCCTTTCGAGTCTGCGTACAAATTCATGGCCACCTTGCACCACGGCCATGAGACGGCGAGTTCCTCTATCTACCTCAAGGGCGCGCCGGAGAGTGTGCTGGCGCTTTGTGACCAGGAGCGTACCGCCGGCGGGGATCGGCCCCTCGACCGTAAGCGCTGGGACCGCTGGATGGAGGAGATGGCTGCGCGTGGCCAGCGGCTGCTTGCGGTCGCCACCCGGGAGGTCGAAGCCGGCAAGCGTACCCTTGCCTTTGACGACGTCGAGAACGGTGGCCTCACTCTGCTTGCCGTTTGCGGCATTACCGACCCGCCGCGTGAAGAGGCGATCCACGCCGTGGGTGAATGCCAGGAAGCCGGGATCCGCGTCAAGATGATTACCGGCGACCATGCGGTGACCGCGAAGGCTATCGCCGCAGAGCTGGGTATTGGTACGCAGGGCGGCGTGGTCACGGGCCAGCAGCTGGAACAGACCACTGATGACGACCTGAGAAGCATCGTTCGCGACACGGATATTTTCGCGCGTGCGACGCCGAACCACAAACTGCGCCTGGTGAAGGCGATCCAGGAAAACCGGCAGGTGGTCTCCATGACCGGTGATGGCGTAAACGACGCCCCGGCGCTCAAGCGCGCCGACGTCGGTGTTGCCATGGGCGTCAAGGGGACCGAGGCCTCGCGCGAGGCCGCGGAAATGGTTCTGGCCGATGACAACTTTGCCTCCATAGCCCATGCGGTCGAGGAGGGGCGAACGGTCTATGACAACCTGCGCAAGGCGATCTTGTTCTTGCTGCCGACCAACGGCGGTCAGGCCTTCACCATCGTCGCAGCGATCCTGCTTGGATTGACGCTGCCGCTGACACCGGTTCAGGTGCTGTGGGTGAACATGGTCACGGCGGTGACACTGGCACTCGCGCTCGCGTTCGAGCCCACCGAGCCGGGCGTGATGCAGCGCCCACCACGACCGCCGGAGACGCCGATCCTCTCGGGGTTCCTGATCTGGCGCGTCGCGTTCGTCTCCCTGCTGCTGGTGCTCGGAACGTTTGGCCACTTTCTGTGGATGGAGTTCCAGGGCGTCGCCGTGGAGACGGCGCGCACCACGGCGATCAACACGCTGGTTGTGGGTCAGGTCTTCTACCTGTTCAATAGCCGTTACATCCTGGAGCCCGTATTCAACAGAGCGGGGCTGCTTGGCAGCCGTGCCGTGCTGATCGCCGTGGCAGTGCTGGTCGTACTGCAGGGGCTTTTTACCTACGCGCCACCCCTGCAATTTCTGTTCGGCACCACCGGCATTGGCGCAGCGGAATGGGGTCGCATTCTGGTCTTCGGGCTCCTGTTGTTTATCTGTGTTGAACTGGAAAAGGCGTTTTTGGGGCGGCGCGGGCGCTCGGCGCAACGGGCAGCGACCGCTGCGGGTACAGAGTAGCCGTAGCCACCGCCCGCTGTCTCGGCTGCAAAGCGAGAGCCCGCTCAAATGGCCCGGCATGTTCCAGAGCGGAGTATTCCAAACGGTGAACCATTGTTCAGGTCGCATGGGGACACGGCTTGTGCTTGCGTTCCCGCCCTAACCCTGCGAAGGTTTTTGTATGAACCTCGCGGGCTGAGCGACGACTCCTGTCAGGTATTCTCGCCTCCTCAGGCACCCATGCCGTGTCTGGCGTCTCGGGGCGCGCCAGCGCAGGCTGGGTTGTTGCGGTTTTCAAGGACTAAGGGAGCCCCCGGGGCGCGGCTGCGCGATTGAGTAGGTCGGCTGCGCATCGGGGTTTTCTTAACGTTGCCCAACGCGGCGACGGGGACAGGGCATGAGTCCATGCGTGCGCCATTCTGGTTGCAATTGTGTTTTTTCTGGGGTACTGCGGCCGTTGTGGTGGCGCTACCGTTTTGGATGATTCACGAGCGCGAGCTGGGCTCCTACCTGGACCGCGAGCGCGTGGAGCTTCAGGCCGCATTGCGCAGCACAGATGCTCTCCTGCGTACCATGACTGACCAGGCCTTTGCAGATCTGCTGGAGCGAGGCCAGCTGCGCGAGATCCTCGCCGAGCCCTACGACGGCCCGGCCGAGGGCATGGCCGATTTTTTCCGGCAACCCGTCCTCGACATCGGCCAACCAACGCATCGTAGCCTGCGCAATTGCTGCGGCGCCAGCCTGCACGTGCTCGGTGCCAATGGTGCGTCCATCGTTCACTTCGACGCGCGCTTGCGGCAGTCGCAAACTGACAGTGCCAGTGACCGCGCGAACATTCCGCGAGCGATGGAGACGCGGATGGGGACTCAAGGATTTGAGGT
>NZ_SKOG01000096.1 GCF_007120195.1 Aquisalimonas sp. | reverse complement strand
TCCACATCCACTTTCCACGGGTAGGCAAGATTCAGCATCAGGTGGATTAGGACCGCGAGCGTGAGGCTTCCCGCTGTTGCGTTGTAAGCGATAGAGAAGATCACGGTAATGGCGAAGATTTGGAGAGTGAAACGGAGCAGGGCCAGCCCAAAGGGCAGTTCGGTACCGAAGTGAGCGAACTGCCCAATCAGGAACACTGGTGCGTGCCAAATGCTGTGCAGGGCGGTAATTACAACAATCACCGTCCACGGGTGGAGCCAACGTTGCAGCAGTGGAACGGCGAAGCCCCGCCATCCCAACTCCTCCATCGGTCCGGCGGTTGCCCGGGCCAGCGTGGAGCCGACCAAATAGGCGAGCGATAGATTCCACCCGCTCATGGCGTCCGGCGTGTCTGTCAGCCAGTGACCGACGGCGGCCAGAAAATAAAGCAACGGTATGCCGAGCAACGCAAACACCCACCAGCGCATGGGAAACCGCCAGTCGAGAAGCCGGCGGCCGAAGGCAGACAGGCCACTGCGTCCCTGGACGTACCCCACTACAATGACTGCTGCCACCGCTGGCCCCCACACGCCGGCGTAATAGAGCGGTGAGTACATATCAAGGCTGAACGCAAACCCGGGGAAGAGCCTGGATAACAAGAGTCCAACAGCGGGTAGCCCCCAGGACACGGAGAACGTGAGCACAAGAAACGCAATGAAGTGCTTAATGGTCACGCTGGTGATATTCCGCGAGTCCGCAGCCCGAACGGGAGCGCCATGTCACACATTGCGGAATCGCACCGCCCGCCATGATGACCCGGGTCAAGTTTGTGCGGCATGTCTGATCGCGCCAACCATCCGATTCCTGATCTGCATCATGCCGTGCCCCCCTGATGCGAACTAGAGTGAGTTTACCTTCGCTACCCTTGCCGGGCGGTTTCCATGAACAATGCGGCTCTCACAGAACTGATTGAGTACGCCATCCGCGCTCCCTCCGGACACAACACCCAACCATGGCTGTTCACCATCGGTGAGGATCAAATCGAGGTACGGCCGGACTACACTCGGCGCCTGCCCGTTGTGGATGCGGACGACCATGCCCTGTTCATTAGTCTGGGCTGCGCCCTGGAGAATCTGGTGATTGCCGCGCAGGAGCGAGGTCTTGGGGCCTCGGTGGATTACTTTCCAGACGATGCAGACCCCGATGTGATCCGTGTGCGGCTGAATTCCAGCACTCCCGCGAACGATACGCTGGCGGCGCAAACCCGCGCACGCCTCTTTGCGGCGATCCCGCAACGCCAGTCTACCCGGCGCTTGTTCGATGGCAGCCCGATTCCCCTATCGACGTTGGATGCATTGCGGGCAATTGCAGGCCAACCCATGGTGACGACTTACGCCATGACAACCGAGACAGAGGTGGAGTCTGTCATCGAGCGAGTCGAGGAGGGGTGCCGCGAGCAGTTCAGCGATGCCGCGTTTGTAAGTGAATTGATGCACTGGATCCGTTTTAGTCAGGGCGAAGCGAAGGCGAGACAGGACGGTCTCGCCGCCAACGTCATGGGATTTCCTTTCGTGCCACGCCGGTTTGGTGTGCTCATGATGCGCATTACCGCCGGACCGAAACGTGAGGCGGCCCGCACGGCACGCCAGGTCCGTTCTTCGTCGGCCCTGATGCTGTTCGTGGCGGAGGAGAATGACAAGAAGACGTGGGTGCGGGTCGGTCGCGGTTTTCAGCGCATGGCGCTACTGGCAACCGCCGAGGGTCTGAAGCATGCCCATGTCAATATGCCCTGTGAAGTGCCGGCTGTGCGGGAACGGCTGCGTCGCGAGCTTGGCCTTCAGGGCTGGCCAATGTTGCTGATCCGGTTGGGCTACGCC
Source organism: Aquisalimonas sp. (assembly GCF_007120195.1). Lineage (GTDB taxonomy): Bacteria > Pseudomonadota > Gammaproteobacteria > Nitrococcales > Aquisalimonadaceae > Aquisalimonas. The sequence continues at coordinate 8,791 of NZ_SKOG01000096.1, read as the reverse complement.
GATGCCATGCCGCGGGCGCACAGACGTCCGGTCCGCGACGTCATAAGGCGCGAGCACGGTGGTGGGCAATAAAGCAGGTGAAAAGGCCTTGGGTGGTCTTGGAAACTCAAGATTACGAACCCACGGGTGGCGGTTAAAGTGGCAGCACACGCGTTGTCGCTGGTTTCGTGCATATAGACAGCAGGGCACTGGCTGATGGGCAAGTGGATTCTCATCGCAACCGGAGTTGTCGTCACGGTCGCTGCTGTCGCGGTCTTGATCGGGCAGGTCCGCGAGACTTCAACGGCCGAGCAGATGGCTGCCATGCTAATCGACGGCGCAAGCCGGCAAGCGAGCGGGGCCGTCGATTTTGAGTCATTATCCGAGCTTCCACCCCCGGTTGCCCGTTATTTCCGGCACGTTCTGACCGATGGTCAAACGTTGATCAACGTAGCAAAGATGGAGCAATCGGGTGTGTTGCGAACCAGCATAGCCACTGAAAATTGGTCGCCATTTACCGCTAGCCAACTTGTCGTACCCCCTGCAACTGGTTTCTTTTGGAACGCCAAGGTTGAGACGCCTTTGGCGACACATGTACGTGTCATGGACAGCTACATTGCCGGCGTTGGCTCTGGCCGAGTAAGTCTCCTGTCCGCCTTTGCCGTTGCCTCAGAAACAGGCGCACCAGAATTGAACTCGGGGGCATTGCACAGGTATTTGGCCGAGGCGGTCTGGTTTCCCACCGCCCTCTTGCCTGAGGCCGGTGTCGTGTGGAGTCCGATCGATGAGCACTCGGCGCTGGCTACGCTGACTGACAGGGGGACAACTGTGTCCTTGGAATTTCGGTTCAATGACGTTGGCGAGGCGACGGGTATCTATAGCGCCGGTCGTTTCGGCAGCTTCGATGGTGAATACAGACAAACCCCGTGGCAGGGCCACTTTCGCGACTATCAAGTCCAGGCAGGCATGCGCATCCCCAAGTATGGCGAAGTTGGCTGGTACGAGGATGGGGTCCTGCACTTGGTCTGGAAGGGAAACGTCATTGATGCGCAGTATGAGCTCGAACCCTAAGTCAGTGGTTCACACGGTAGATGCGCCCAGGAAAGCGTTGCCCGGCAAAGGAACCGCGCCCCGCTGCATTGGTGCAGGGAGCTTTGTCGTTGGGCAGTTCAAGGAAGGGGATCGCGATATTGAAAAGCATTGCAATCGGGATCGTGCTGGCGCTAACGCTGGTGTCAGTTTTTGCCCTGGGGGCGTACCTTCGGGACATCGGACAAGCGTACGAGCGGGTGCAGGGACAAAGTACGATATTGACCTCGCCATTCGGTGACATTGAGTACACGGAGATCGGGTCGGGGATACCTGTATTAGTGATTCACGGGGCAGGAGGTGGGTACGATCAGGGTGAACTGATTGCACGGACCGTGCTGGACGAAAGATTCCGGTGGATTATTCCTTCGCGATTCGGGTATTTAGGGTCTACCCTTCCGGAGGGTGCTGCATGGGACGAGCAAGCGGATGCCTACGCGTATCTACTTGATCATCTAGGTATCGCCAACGTGGCGGTGGTAGCCATGTCGCAAGGCGGACCTTCCGCCCTCCTGTTTTCTGTATTGCACCCCGAGCGCGTGAGTTCATTGACATGCCTGTCCTGCGGCGTTGTGAATTCCGCTACAGCCGATCAGGCCCAGGCGGATCAGAAGGGCAACACACTGAAGGCGTTATTCAAAGTTGACGCGCCCTTCTGGATTGTTTCCAAACTGTTCAAGCGACAACTCATGGTCCTGATTGGAGCTGATGAGAAAGTCATTGGTCCTCTTACGCCCCCGCAGCGGGATAGCATCGGGCAGCTCATTGAGCACATGAACCCCGCCTCTTTACGAGCTAAAGGTGTCGCGTTCGATAATGAGGCCACGCTACCTGGAGCCAGGATTTCAGCAATCAAGGCGCCCACGTTGCTGTTTCATGCGGAGGATGATGGATTACAGCTCTATCACAACGCTGAGTTTGCGGCGTCGACGATTCCAGAAGCAAGATTGGTCAGTTTCAAGAGTGGTGGCCATATTGTAACGATCGTGGAGCAAACGATCATTCGGGAGATGCTGCAAGAGTATATCCTCGATCGTGGGAGTGAGCCCGAGGCCGCCGGCACCTGACACCTGAGCGGGTACCGGCGATGGTCCAGGCAGGCAGTTGCGGCCGCCGCAGAGAGTTGTGCGCCTGCGGCGCGGTTTGTTCTAACGGCGGATTACGCTGCGCTAATCCGCCTACGGGTGCGGCGTCCAGCCACGCCATGGCACCGGCGTCGACCGAAGGGTGTGGCCATCCCATGGCACTGGTGCCGATCGAAGGGGGTGCATTAGCGCCAGCGTAATGCACCGCCAAATGAATGCCCGCCAATGGCGCACAATCGGGCGAGCTCTTCGACGAGGCCAACCTCGAGGCGCTGATCGGCGAGCTCGAAGCCGAGGTGGCACAGGCCGCCGCTCCCGAGCCGCCAGCCCAGGCCAAACTGAGTAGGCCTGACGCCGACCATGCCAAGCCCAAATGCCACCCCCTGCGGGCGCACCTCAAGCGGGTGCGGGGCACCATCGACCTGGCGGTAGAGGACGCGGCGAGCCTCGGCGATTGACGCGGGCGAGTGGTTATACCAGCCTCGTGACTTCAGGTTGGTGCTTCCATAATGGATGTATACATATTAGCATATCCGCATATGCTTGATGCTCAACAGTTCTTCCGTGCCTTGTCGGATGGGACGCGCCTTCGTTGCCTGCTTCTGTTGCTGGTGGAGGAGCAGCTGTGCGTCTGTGAGTTTGTCCATGCGCTGGATCTCTCCCAGCCCCGCGTCTCGCGCCACCTTGGTCACCTGCGCGATCTCGGCATCGTTCAGGACGAGCGCCGGGGCCAGTGGGTGCACTACCGCCTCCACCCGGCGCTACCACCGTGGACGCACGAGGTTCTGGAAGCCGCCTTGCACGCCGAAGGGCTCAGCGACGTGCGCCAGCGGCTCGCGACCATGCCCAACCGCCCGTCGGCGGCGTGTGACTGACCTGAGGAAGCGCCAATGCACGTCCTTTTCGTTTGTACCGGCAACTCCTGCCGCTCGCAGATGGCCGAAGGCTTCGCCCGATCCATGGGCGGTGACGAGGTCACCGTGGATTCCGCCGGCATCGAGGCCCACGGCAAGAATCCACGGGCCGTTGCTGCCATGAACGAGGTGGGTGTGGATATCTCCGAGCAGGAGTCCACCCAGCTCGCGGACGCGATGCTGGCGCAGGCAGACGTGGTTGTCACGGTCTGCGGTCACGCAGACGAGCACTGTCCGATTCTGCCGACGGGTACCCGCAAGGTGCACTGGCCATTGGACGATCCGGCCCGCGCCACCGGCACCGAGGACGAGATTACTGGTCAATTCCGCCGCGTGCGTGACGAAATTCGTGCGCGTGTCGCGGCCCTGCTGCAGGAACTGGAGCACTGAAGCCGACACCAGGCGTGTGAGAACGCGCAACGCAATGGAGCACCCATGAGCCAAACTGACCAGACTGCCTACTCCACGGATGATGCGCCGGATATCCGCGAGGGCATGGGACTCTTCGAGCGGTATCTGTCCGTCTGGGTCGCGCTCGCCATCGTCGTCGGTATCGCCCTCGGCCAGTTCGCGCCGGCCATCCCCGATGCGCTCTCTCGCTTCGAGTACGCCCAGGTCTCCATCCCGGTGGCCATTCTCATCTGGGCGATGATCTTCCCGATGATGGTGCAGATCGATTTCAGCTCGATCCTGGGGGTCGGCCGCCAGCCCAAGGGGCTGGTCATTACCACCACGGTGAACTGGCTGATCAAGCCGTTTACCATGTTCGCCCTTGCCTGGTTCTTCCTCATGGTGGTGTTTGCGCCGCTGATCCCCGAGGGGCTGGCGCGGGAATACCTGGCCGGGGCCATTCTCCTTGGCGCGGCACCCTGCACCGCGATGGTCTTTGTCTGGAGCTATCTCACCCGGGGTGATGCTGCCTATACGCTGGTGCAGGTCTCGGTGAACGACCTCATCATGCTGTTCGCTTTTGCTCCCATCGTAATGTTCCTGCTGGGTATTTCGGACATCATCGTCCCCTGGGAGACCATGGCGTTATCGGTGATTCTGTACATCGTCATCCCGCTCACGGCGGGTTACCTGACACGTGTGGCGCTGATCCGTCGCAACGGCGTGGAGTGGTTCGACAACGTGTTCATGAAGCGCCTCGCGCCCGTGACGCCCATCGGGCTCATCCTCACCCTGGTGCTGCTGTTCGCCTTCCAGGGCGAGGTGATCCTGAACAACCCGCTGCACATCGTACTCATTGCTATCCCGCTGATCCTGCAAACGTTCCTGATCTTCTTCATCGCCTACGGATGGGCCAAGGCCTGGCGGGTGCCGCACAACGTCGCCGCGCCGGGCGCCATGATCGGCGCCAGCAACTTCTTCGAGCTGGCCGTGGCGGCAGCGATCGCCCTGTTCGGCGTGCATTCCGGCGCGGCGCTGGCAACCGTGGTGGGGGTGTTGGTGGAGGTGCCGCTGATGCTTGCGCTTGTGAAGATTGCCAACCGCACCCGCCACAAGTTTCCCGCGGCCGCGCCGCAGCCCGCAGGAGCGGGCGGATGACAGAAGGGCCGGATGTGCGCCTGGATGCAGAGGCTGCCCGGTGGGCAGCGCAACAGGGCGCCGCCATCACCCTGCGCCCGTCACCGCGTCACGGATGCTGCGGTGGCACGGCGATCCTGCCGGTCGCGGAAGCGCGCACGCCGGAGAAGCCCGAGGGTTGGCTGATACGTGAGATCGACGGGGTTACCGTCTATGTCGATCCGGCCATGGTCGGGCACCCTGGCACGTTGATGATTCGCGCGGAAGGCTTCCTTCGCTGGCGCCGGCTGTTCGTGGAGGGCACCGGTCTGAATGCAAGAAGGTAAGGCGCCTGTGCCAGAGGAACGGCGCGGGGCTGTTATCCGGCCGCAGCAAATCGCGGCTGCAGGTGCTCTCACAGCCGGGTGTTCCCCGGGGCGGGATGACTGGCGCAACGAACCGGCTCGGGTATCGGGCCAGGGAGCAAGACAATGTTGAAACATGCTGTCGTCGGCGTTGATTTCTCCAGCGGCTGGGAGGCGGTACGGAATGCGCTGCCACCGCTGGCTCGGCGTCTTGGAGTGCAACACGTAACACTGGCGTACGTGATGGAGATCGGTTATCCGGCGGCCCCGGAACTGGCCCATGAAGACTACTATCGCGATCGGCTGGAAGAGCTCGCGGCACCGCTTCGCCAGGAGGGCCTGGAGGTGGACGTGACCGTGGTTGTCGGCCGCCCGGCCCGGGCGCTGCAGGATACCGCCCGCGCCGTGGGAGGGGACTGCGTTGTCCTGGGTTCCCGCGGGCACTCGGCGTGGCGGGAGTTTTTCCTGGGCAGCTCGGTCATGGATGCTGCCCGTACCACCACACTACCCCTGGTAATCGTTCCCGTGGACGGGGCCATGGGCGCCGACGGGCCCATCCTTCTGGCGACGGACGGCTCCGCCAACTCCGCTGCGGCCGAGGCCGCCTTCCTGGAGCTGGTGCAACAGGGTCAGCAGGGTATCGCTATGCATGCGGGGCCCAAGGCAGGGGAGAGCAGTGCTCGCGCCGTCGAGGCTGGTCAGGCGGCCCAGCGGCTTGAGGCACTCGCCGCCAGGGGTGTGACCACATTTCACAGTGACGCCGACCCGCGTGAGGCCATGAAGCGCATGGCGCGGGATGAGCGGGCGTCGCTGATCGTGTTGGGCAAGCGCGGCCACAATCCACTGACCGAGTTGCTTGTGGGTAGTACGGCGGAGGCGGTATGCCGTCGGTCCGGCGTCCCGGTGCTGCTGGTCCCGGCGCATTCCTGAATTCGCTGCCTATTTTTTCTGAAGGGTTGTCATGACATCGGATCTGCCAAATGTGGACCTTAAGCCGCCATCAACGCTCGGAAAGGAATCATGGCCCTGTTCATCGGTGAGCCCCTTGGTTGCGGCAAGGATTCACGATCCGGCACGAAGCGCAGCCCCAGGCCATGATCCCACGCGTGGCGGGTACTGCTGCGAGGAGCTTCCGCAAATCGCGCTAGCTGGCCGCGGCGTGGCGCGCTGGCTTGGGCTGCGAGGGTGTAGACACGGCGGCGGGCGCGAGGCCCAGGCGGACGAAGGCGAGCGGCGCCCCGCCGCCGACCCAGACGCCGACGGCGGCGTAGCGCACCCACCGGTAGGCCAGCGCGATGGGGTCCTCGCCGGCGGGGAACAGCGCGCCGAGGCCCTGCCACAGGAGCACCACGCCGACCAGGCCAAAGAGGCAGCGCAGCGCCCGCTGCCACAGGGGGCCGCCGGCATCGAAGCCGCCGTAGGCGCGCAGCAGCGCCACGCCCGCGCCGAGACCAAAGAGCGCGCCGGCGGGGGTGACGGCGTGGCTGAGGCCGATTGGCCACGTGTCCGGGCCGATGCCTACCCAGGTGGCCGGTGGCTGCCAGTCGAGGAAGACCACCCGCGCCCCGGCGGCGAGGGCGATCAGCGCCACCGACGCCGCCAGCGCCAGCCCCACGAGCTGCATCGGCCGCCGCGTGGCCAGCCACGCCTCGACGGGGTTGCGCCACCGCAGGTAGGCGATGAGCAGCGCCCCGCCGACCGCCCATCCGGCCAGCACGTCCGCCGGGTAGTGCACCCCGAGGTGGATCCGTGACGCCGACAGCAGCAGGACCAGGACGAGCGCGGCGACCCACGCCCAGTGTCGGCGGACCTCGGCAGCGAGTGCGCCCCAGACCACCAGGCCGTGCTGGGCGTGGCCGGAGGGGATGCCGAAGGTGTGCTCGCTGACGGCGCCCAGCTCGGGGACGACGAAGGACGGGCGCGGCGTGCGCCCGGCGAGCTTGCCCGCCTCGTTGATCCCGGCCGAGACGAGCAGCAGTACCCCTACCCGCAGCCCGACGCGCCGGCTCACCGCCCAGTACAGCAGCGGGAAGGCGACAACGTAGAATTCCTGGTGGCCCAGGAAGGTGATTGCGGCCATGGCCGGGGTGAGCCAGCCAAGGCGATCCTGCAACCACACTGTGAGCGCGACGTTGCCGGAGTCGGCTTCAGGGTGCGGCGCGCCGGCGGCGCGCTCGGCGGTGACCTCGACCATGCGCTCGGTATGGTCGGTGATGATGCCGTGGGCGCCGGCGGCGAGGAGCCGGCGCATGGTGTCGGGGTCGTTGACGGTCCACACGTGGGTGTCCACGCCGATCTCGTCGGCGGCAGACAGAAACCGGTGGCTGGTGACGTGAATCCCCGCGTAAAACTCAGGGATTTGCAGAAACTCCCCCGGCGGCTGCCACCATCGGTGCAGCCCGAAGAGCTGCAGCATGTGGAACTGGCGGACCTCGGCCACGGACATCGCGGTGAGCACCCCCGGCAGCCGCTCGCGGGCCTCGCGCACGAAATCGAGCTCGAAGCTGGCGAGAATCACCCGGTCTTCGCGGCCGTGGGCCCGCACGCGGTCGGTGACCGCCGCGGGCGTTCCGGTGCCGCCCTCGCGCTTCATCTCCAGCACCATGTGCTGCTCGGGGAAGGCCTCGAAGACCTCTTCGAGGGTGGGGATGCGCACGCCCTCGCCACGGTACGGGTGCGTGCCATCCTCGTCGGTGAAGGCGTAGCCGGCGTCGAGCTCGCGCAGCTCGTCAACGGTCATCTCGCGGATCGCCCCGGCGCCGTCGGTCTGGCGGCCGACGGTGCCGTCGTGGTGGACCACCACCTCGTTGTCGGCACTCAGCTGCAGGTCCATCTCGAGGGTGTCTGCGCCGAGGTCGACAGCGAGCTGGAATGCCTCGAGGGTGTTGGGCGGGGCGTGACCCTGCGCGCCGGCGTGGGCGATGTTGGCGGGGCGGTGTTCGGCGAAGTGGTTGACCCGCTCGAGCGGCTCGGTGGTCAGCAGCGGCGCCGCGAGTAGGCCGATGGCGGAGACGCCGAGCAGCACCGTCAGCAGTCGCTGTGCGCCTGCCACGGTCAGGCGTCGGCGCGGCCGGAGCTGAGGGGCTCGCGGGCGACCAGCAGCCCGCCGACGGTACCCCGCTCTCCGTCGCGCAGGTTGCAGATGACGGCCTCGCCGACGATCTCCTCGCGGATGTCCTTGATGGTCACCAGCCCGGTGGTGTTGAGGGCCCGGGCGGGGTTGCGCATCAGCTTGGCGAATGCCCGCGCGCCTCGCTGCTCGGCGTCCACCGTGACCTGGGCCCGCCGCAGCGTCACGCGGCCGAGCGCTCGCTGGATGGCGTCGAAGACCGCGGCGACGAGCTCGCACACCGCGACGGCCGCGAGTGACCACACGTCACCGGGTGTCATCGGCATCCATCGTGGGCGGGTGCATGGAATCATGACCCTGATCATCGGTGATCCCCTTGGTTGCGGCAACGATTCATGAGCCGGCACGAGGCGCAGCCCTGGACGGCTATTGCACCAGTGCTGGCCCGTGGGGTCCAGGCCGTCCCGGAACACATGACGCCGATGGCGCTGTCCGCGCAGGCAATGGGCATTCGATTTCGTGTGCCGGAAAGGCGCTTGCGACGCTGTAGCGCATTGTGGATGAGCCGGTGCATCGGGGAATCACGAGCGGACGCCAAGAAATATCGGGTCAGTTGCACAGGTCCGACCCCATTCAGCGGCCAGATTCGTCTTTAGATTGCTCACTCATGCCACCCGCTCCAGCGACCGTTTCACGGGCTCGGCGACAAATGCGGCAAACGGCCTGATCTCCTGGCCGATGCTCGCGCTTTCCAGCGCCGCGAGATAGGTGTCCCGGTCCTCG
>NZ_SKOG01000035.1 GCF_007120195.1 Aquisalimonas sp. | reverse complement strand
CCGAAGGCGTAGCGGGCCCTACGGCGAGGACCGGCGCCTAGCCTCGAAGGCGCACCGGCAAGCCCTCCGGGAGCGCCTGTCCGGCCGCGGAGCAGTGTTGCGCCTCTTGCCAAGGGCGACGGCCATTGGCTGCGAGCCGCGCCTTGCTCCACGGCCGGACAGGCGGCTCAAAAGTCAACGCATTTCGGTTACAGGACACTAGTTTCGGGAGACTTTTATGATCGCAGTGCTCGTGGTTGGTGCGGGGATAACAGGTGGGTATATCGCGGCACGCCTGTACGAGCATGGCTTGGACGTTGAACTCTTGGCTCAGGGGGAGTCGGCGGTAAGGTTTGCGCAAGAGGGTTTGCGATTGCGGGACGGCATTACCGGCGAAGCGAAAACATTACGTTTGCCGATTGTCCGGGAAACCTCGATCGCTTGTGGACACCGGAAGTATGCGCTGGTGCTGGTGTGCGTGCAGGAACAGCAGCGGGTTGCTGCGGCGAAGTTGGTGGCCCAGCTCCAAGGGCGGCCAGTGGTGTGGTTCCTGGGTAACACGGTCCGGGGGTTCGATGAACTCGGCCATGTGCTGGGACGCGACCGGGTGCTCGGAGGATTTCCGGGTGTCGGAGGGAGATGGGAGGGTAGCGAGCTGGTTTTTGCAGATCGCCGAACCCCTGAGGGGCGGCCATTTCACGATCTCGTTATCGGCGAAGCGTGGCACGCCGGGCGAGAGGCTTGCCGCCAGGCTCAAAGGATCATTGGCGCGGCCGGGTTCAAAGTAAGGCGTTATCAGCCGATAATCGCGTGGCAACTTTGCCATGCGGTCCTGATACTGCCTCTTGCCGGATTGTTTTACCAGCATGGCGGGGTGCTGGCGAAAACAGCAGCTGATCGGGAAGGTCTGCGGCAGGTGGTGCGGGCGGTTGCACAGGGCTGCGTGGGCTACGGCGGCTCGGCTATCCGCTCCGACCGCGCTGGATGCTGCTTATGGCCATGTCACCGACATGGCCTGGAGTGCTGCAATTAAGCGGCTTGTTGAGGTCGCGCTTTGCCGAAATTGCCTTGGCCGGGCACGCTCGGGCGACGCGTGACGAAGTGCGCATCATGGCACGTGATTTATTGTATCTACTGAAGGATGCTGAAGGCGACGCGCTCCGCGAAATGCTAGAGGCGGCAGCCGAGTAGAGGTGAGGGGGGTAAAGGGGTCAAGTCTTGTAATATGCATACTACAAGACTTTCACCCCTTAACTCATTTCGCCGAACAAAAGCGTCAACGCGGACCGGCATGTCCGCGGTTGCTCCAAAGCCGTCCGGCTACGCTGGGTGTTGGGTATCATGGAGTAAGGATTCTGTTCGAATGGCCATCACGATAGCAGTTCTACTTTGCATTGGCGCTGGAACGGTCGGCGGTGTGTTCTTCGCCTTTTCCACCTTCGTTATGACGGCGCTTTCAGCACGACCGTGTGCTCATGGCATCGGGGCGATGCAGCAAATCAATGTGACTGTTCTTAATCCAATGTTTCTTGGCGTGTTTTTGGGCTCCGCCCTGCTCTCAGTCGTCGCGGTTGTCGTGTCAGTCATCACTTGGCCATCGAGTGGTGCACCGTTTCTCCTTGCTGCAGGACTGCTCTACTTTTTGGGTTCTTTTGCCGTGACTATCGGGTTCAACGTGCCGAGAAACGAACGCCTTGCCCAGCTCGATGCAGACTCCACGGAAGCGAGCGAGTACTGGTCAACTTACGTCCTTGAATGGACGTGGTGGAATCACGTCCGGACGGTTGCGTCGATAGCGGCCGCTGCATGTGCTGCGGGAGCTTTGCTGGCAACATGACAGGTTTAGAGGGACGGGGGAGTTTCGCCCGCCCTATCTCCGTTATCGCGCCGAGTAAAGCATGCGTCTCGACTCTAACCTTACAGGATGAGTAACGATGAATAATCACCATATCTTCGCAATGCCTTTTGCAAAGGTCTATCGCCTATATGTCCAAAAAGCGGAACGAAAAAATCGCACTAAAGAAGAAGTGGATCAGGTCATTTGTTGGTTGACGGGCTATGACCGGGCGGGATTAAAACAGCAAATCGAAGAGGAAAACGATTTCGAAACATTTTTTGCTCAAGCTCCGGCCATTCATCCGAATAGTTCGCTCATAAAAGGCGTAGTCTGCGGTGTTCGAGTGGAAGAAGTCGAGGACCCACTGATGCAGAAAATACGCTACTTAGACAAGTTGATTGATGAGTTGGCGAAAGGTAAGAATATGGAAAAAATTCTGCGATAGTGACTCAGTAATTAGAAACTCGTTACGACAAGCACAATCCGATTTGAGCACCTAAGTGGTTTTGCAGTACTCGCTCATCACTGTCAGGCACACATAATTGCTATGCACACTACCGTCCATCCACTGACACCGGAGCGCTGGACTGATTTCGAGACTATATTCATGTCGAAAGGGTTCTCAATCGCCCGTGGTTTTTGGTGCATGTACTATTATGAGTGTCAGACGGGGTCAAGTCTTGTAATATGCATCCTACAAGTCTTGACTCCTTAACCTCTCTCTGGTGTCTGCTCTGGGCGCCCGACCTTTGTGTTGTGCGGCTTGCGTCTCAGCATCCCTAGCGTCATAACCGACCAGAGGAGCAACGCATCCGAGCTTCTCTATCAGAATGTCAACATCCAATCGGCAAATGAGGGTCACATGCTGACAGCGGGAGACGTACTCACCTTTGACCCACTCGGGATGACGCTCTCACATCAAGAGAACGGCTGCCGAAACCAACGGCCAATCCCTGGAGATGGAGTGGGACCTGGCTCCGCGCACCGGTGGCGCACCTGTCCATATCCACCCGCACGCGGCCGAGACCTACGAGGTGCTTGAAGGTGAACTCGACGTGTATGTGGCTGGCGCTGAGCGCGGACGCAGGGCCATCCAAGTTTTCTGGAAAGCTGGGTGTATTCGTCGGGTCCGGTGCCATTGACACGCTTACGCGCCGGCCCTGCGCCGGTTAGCTTGAGCGTTTCGGTGTCACGGTTGGCAAGTGAAGCCGCCTCGCGGAGCTTGTCGCTGCACATAAACGAGAAGGCATAGATGGACAAGTATTTGGACGCGGCCATTGCCGAAGCTGCCCTCGGTTTGAGGGAGGGCGGGATTCCCATAGGCTCCGTTCTGGTCCACGACGGCAGGATCATTGGTCGTGGCCACAACCGACGTGTACAACAGAGTAGCGTGATCCTCCATGGAGAGATGGACGCCTTGGAGAACGCCGGCCGACTTCCGGCCGCAGTCTACGCTCGGAGCATCTTGTACACGACCTTGTCTCCGTGTGCCATGTGCTCGGGGGCAATCCTCCTCTACGGCATCTCTCGAGTAGTGATTGGTGAGAACGTTACTTTTCGTGGAGAGGAAGAGCTTCTGCGTGGGCGCAGGGTGTCGATCGACGTCGTTCAAGACACGCGCTGCATTGAGATGATGCGGCGATTCATTCAAGAGAACCCAGCCCTTTGGAGCGAGGATATCGGAGAGTGAAGAAGCTGCTGCCGCTCACTGTGACGCCGCACTTGACAATGCACTGGACGGGCAAAAGGCCACTTTGCCGCCTGTTGCCTGCCGGTGATCGCCCTCGTTGGGCGTCTATCAGGCTGATGTGGCAGGACAAGCACGGCCTCATAGGACCGCGGAAGCGTCCACATCGCGGATCTCGGCGCGTTCGATCGTCTTGAGGCCGCTCTGGTTCGAGCCGGCTGCCCCCCACGGCGATGCCGAGTCGCAGAATGAGCCACGGGAGGAGCCCGCCGAAGCTTTACTTGAGTTGCGTGTCATTTGCCAATGCGGGTGAGGCAGCCCGCAGAGGGCGAAACAGCTGTGTTTCAGAGCGCGAATCGTTGCAAGTCGGACGGTGAAAAGTTACCAGTGCCTATGCCGTGACGGTGGTTTGCCTCTGCGACGAGCCGATGGCCCCTCTGGCTGACGGGAATGGCCCGAGTTAACCGTTGGTTGTTCGGGCGAGCTAGTATAAAGCCCGGTGTCGGCCATGGTGCGCCCTGGCCGTGGGCGGTTGCGCGAAACCGCCGAGGTCGACGGTCAGCAACGCTTGCGTCTCTGCCGCGCGACCCTGCAGGCCCCATCAGCCAACCAGAGGGTTGCATGCGATGATGATTCTATCCATCAAGCGTTTGGCTTGGGGCGTGATCGCCGCCGCGATGTTCGGTGTGCTGCTGGCATGGTCGGACGCCCTGCCGGCCGAGCGGAGGTCCTTGGTGGTCCTCGACTTCGGCATCGTCGATACGACGCGCGGCGAGCCCAGTTACAGCCCTTACGAGGAGGACGACGGCCAGCGTCTCAAGATGGCAGCCGAGGTGATGCGGGAGGCCCTCGCCGACCACGAAGACTACCGTCTCGTGGACCACGGGCCGCTCGAGGCAGCCGTTGAGGACGCGACCAATGGGCGCCGGCATCTTCACCGCTGCCCCGCCTGTCAGGTGGCCGTTGCCCAGGCGCTTGGTGCCGAAGTGGTTATGGCCGGGAGCGTGCAAAAGGTCAGCAACCTGATCCTGGTCATGAGCGTCGAGCTGCGCGAGGTCGAGATCGGCGAGACGATCAGACGCGGGCAGGTGCACATGCGTGGCAATGTCGACGAATCGTGGCGGCGCGCAGCCGTGTCGCTGCTCAAGCACCACCTCGAACTCATCAGCCCCGAATGAGAGAGATCCACAGACCCGCCAGGCGTTGCAACGAGCAGCCGTGTCGCTTCGCGCGGGCGGACATCTCGGCCGCTACACGCGTTCCGGCGCCTTTCACGTCTCCGCGGGACTGGTTTAGTCCCGGTGGCGCGCCCGAATCCATGCCAGCAGCTGCGGCCAGAGCTGACGGTGGGCGTTCCTGCCGACCAGCAGCCCCACGTGCTGCAGCGATACGCCGATGTCGCCCGAATACCGCAGTACTTCCCGGTCTTCGGTGGCGAATCGCTCCAGGGCAGGGAGTACGGCCTCCGGCGGCACGACGTCGCAGCGCGGATCAACAACGCAGGCCGCCGGCGCGACGACATCAGCCGGAGAAACGGCGCGGCCAGCGAGCTGCAATTGGCCACGGCAGAATGCATCCGCCCGGTACAGTTCGTCCACCAGCTCTCTGAACAGTCGCGTCGGGAGAGGGGTTTCCCGGAGCGTCCAGCGTTCCACCAGGAGGTGTCCGCGCAGCGCCCCCGGATCGGTTAGGGACTCCAGCCAGTCCCAGGCGCGGGCGAGCACGAACGTGTCCGGCGAGGCGGTGGCAGTGAGGGTGTTGAGCAGTGACCCCGGCACGTGGGTTGCCCCGTCGGTCAGCGGATCAGTGTCCGCATTGAGGGCCACGAGGCGACCCAAGGCGCCGATGTCCGGCCGGAAATGCAGGGGCGCAGCCAGCAGGGTGAGGCCTGCCACATACTCCGGATTGCGCGCAGCGAACAAGGTCGCCATGGTACCGCCCAGCGAATGACCAGTGACGAAAACGCGTTCAACACCTGTGTCGGAGCGAACCGCGTCCATGGCAGCGCGCAGCATGGTATGCGCATAATCGCTCAGACCCAATTCCTTTGTGGCCCCAACCCGTCGGGGCCATAACAGCATATAGACACGGCATCCGTCAGATACGTGGCGTCGCACCACGCTGGACGTCGGCTCCATGTCCCAGATATCGGCGGTCTTGATGGGAGCCGGCACCAGCAGCACCACTGGCCCACTCGCACTAACCGCTCTGTAGCGCAGAAGTCGCGCTGGCGAGTCGGTCTCCACGGCCTGGCAGGGGCAGCGATCCGTTCTGTTATCGTAAGTGGACCACGCTCGGTCCAGCGCCACGCGCAGAGCATCCAGCTGTGCGAACGCAACCTGATTCATTAAACCCAGCGGCAGGCGCGGCGTGTCGTTCATGCGTTACCTCTCCTCTCGGAGGAGCGAGCCGGGGTAGGGCCCGTGATCATGCTCGTTGCAGTCTGCATGGCCGTTGTCAACCGCCCTCAACGGCCCTCGTTAAACAATCATAGATGCTCTATCCCGCAGAGCCATGATGCTACTTGGCATCCTGGCCGGCACAACCAGCCGCGACGTGCTGGCGCGTATGTCGACGGGGCGTTATGGAATTCGGTCACGCGGATCGCGGTGGCATCGGGCGCGATGCTTAAAGACAGCGGCACGACACAGGCTGGTGTGTCTTTCAAATCGGCTGTGGCTGGACCGCATATCCAATATACAGTGGATGGCCTGGCTGCCCGGCGCCGGTGATCTTGAGCGCGTACGGGATCACGCCTTCTGAGCGCACCAGGCCCAGCACTTGGCGGCCACGATTGTGGAGCGTTCCGTGATTGCCCCAGCCGCAGACGACCAACTCGGAATTGCGGCTTGCGTCTCGGACCGTGTGGTCGTTCTCCGGCCCCACCGGATCCCCCAGGCCGTACAGCGCAACCGGATCGGTGGAGCGCCAGGCGAATAGGTTGACGACGAACAGCCCCCCGTAACCCCACTGCACCGCCCGTCGCTGGCAGCGCGCTACAGTCGGGTCATTGGTGGTCTCGTCCGCGGTGCTGGGGTTGAGCATAACAAACGTGACGGTGGGGCCTTTTGCCCAGCGCCGCCAGAGCAGGTAGCGGTAGAGGCGGCACTCCGAGAAGCTCGCGCCTGTTCTATCCGGGAGTCGGGTCACGCCACCTGCGCCCCGGTCTCAATCGTGGCCCGGCTGCCTCCCGCACCTGTGCGTTCGCGATGCCTTGGGACATAACCACCAGCGTATCCGCTGCGTCGCGCCCTGAACAAAAAAACCCGCCAGAGAGGCGGGCTTGAGTTCTGAAGAGTGGCCGCAAGCTCAATTCCCTTTCGACTGCTTCTGCGCCGAACTCGTGCCACCGTTCGCCATCACCTTCATCGAGGAGACCTGGACTTGTTCCATGAGGTCCAGCCAGCGTTGATTCGTGGTCTGGGCAGCCTCCATGAAGCAGCTGAAGAGTTCCGGCTGAACGGAGATCATCGCCATCGGCTCACGGGTTTCCGCCGCCTTGGCGAAAGTCTTGGAGATCCTGTCGCCCGTTTTTGCCAGATCATCCATCTGCGCCTGTGACGCGTTCTGCATCACGTCCTGCAACTCACTGGTGAGCTCCTGCATCCGTTGCATCCTTTGCTCAGCCTCCGTGATCGCCGTCGTCCACGACTCGGCAAATGCCGTAAGATCTACCGGCATTGTCCTGGATGCGGCTTGCTGGGGCTGCTTGCTGTTAGCCATCTCGCGTTGTCTCCTGTCTCGCGGTATTGCGACTGATTTCATGGCGGCCATCCGCTGGCCTACGATTCCTCCCTGAACAGCCGGGCTGGCGCGACAGCCCGACCCGTGAGGGGCCAATGTACGCTTTTGTCGCATCACCGCACATTGGGACATACCGCAAGTGCGCCCATGTTCTCCCTAGGTCCATGCAGCAGGATGGTCCATCACAACACACTGACGCTCTTGATTGCCTCCTCAACCGGGCTCGCAGTCATGCCAAGGCCTCCTTGAAGAGACTGGCGCCGCCTGTTGCGATCTGGCAGGTTCCGCCGTGGCGGACCGGCGTGTTTGCCCACTTTGGGCACTACTCCGTGCCGCGCGACTGCGATCCCCCTCACTTACACGGCACGACTCGTGAACAGGCTGGTAACCTTGACAGGCGCCCCTCGGGTTGTTGCCCCCGAACTCGCCAATGAGCGCGTCCAGCGCTTGAGGTCGCACGCGCTTGGTGCCCCAGTGCTAAATCAATGCGTCCGGTCTCCCGGCCAGCTCACCGATCGCCTCCACCACGTCATCGAGCTGCCGGCGGCTCACATAGGGTGCCGGACCAAGCCGCAGGCGATGCCCACGTGCATCCGCATAAATGTTCTGCCGCCGTAGCGCGGCGGCGAACCCGGTGGCGTGGGGTGTGACCAGCGCAAGAAAGCCGCCGAGCCCGGAAAGTGGTACATCCCGCGGTCGGTCGATGATTCCGGGCGGCAGGTCCAGGGCGTCGAAGCGCTCTGCCAGGTACGTGACCTGCAGTTGCGAGAGGGTGCGCAGCAACGCCGGCTCGAGTGCCCGCTCGCGGAAGAACTGAAAGACGCGCGCCGCGCGGTAGTGGCTGGTCGGATCGTAGGTGGCACCAGCAAATCGCTGTGCCCCGTCAGCGTCACCGGCCGCCTCGCCGGTCGTGGTGGCGAACTCGGCGAACCACCCGCTCACCACCGGGCGCAGCGTGCACGCCGGCGGCAGGCGCAGAAAGGCATTACCTTCGCCGAGCTGGCAGTACTTGTATCCACCGCCGACAACAAACGCATCGCCGAACTCCTGCGTGTGAACCGAGAAAGGCAGGACATTCAACTGGTGGTAGACGTCCAGCAGCAACGCCACACCGCGCCGCCGACAAGTCTCGGCCAGGGCCTGGAGACCGCCGGCGATGTGCGCATCCTCAAAAAAGACCGTCGAGACCATCACCAGGGCAGTCTGATCGTCCACCGTATGCGCCAGGCGCTCGCCGACATCCGCGGCCGGATGCGCAGGAAGCGTGTCTACCCGTATTCCGCATTCGGCCAGACGCCTGAACTGTCGTGACGCGCTGTGAAACTCGCCATCCGTTGTGACGATGCGCGGCCGCTGCTGCAACGGCAGCGCAGAGAGCAGGCGGACCAGCAGTTCGTGGGTGTTGGCGCCCAGCGCGTAGTCGCCGTCGGGGTCGTCGAGCAATCGGCGGTAACCGCAACGAACCTGCTCGGCCTTCGCGAACGCGCTCTGCCATTTGTCGTCGACCAACGTCGCCGCATCGGCAAACGCCTCGCTGTGCCCCCGGGCAGCACAGTCGGGCCAGGCTTGATGGGAATGTCCGGTGAGCAGACAGCGGCCGGTTACGTCGAAACGCGAATAATCGGCGGCCAGTGGATTGGGCTCACCGCGGAACAGCGCTTCTGCCGTCAGAAGCGGTCGCGGATCGCCCATAGGTCCGGGAACAATGGCTTGAACAGGGTTTCGCGCAGATAGTCGGCGCCGCTGGAGCCACCCGTTCCGGATTTCGAACCGATGGTGCGCTCGACCATCTTGACGTGCCGGTAACGCCACTCCTGCAGCCCCTCGTCGAGATCCAGCAGGCGTTCGCACACGTGGGCTGCCGCGGCCTGCTCGTGGTAGAGGGCCGCCAACGTCTCCTGCAATGCAGGGCTGGGCTGCGGGGGGGCACTCACGTCACGTTCCAAAAGCTCGACCGGTACCGGGCGCTCATGGGCATCAAGATAGCGTAGAAAGGCGTCCCATAGTGTCGGCTGCGCAAGCGCGCGTTCCAGCCGCAGGCGCTGTGCGCTGCCAGGGGGATATGCCTGCAGTATATCGCGGCGCTTGGCGCCGAGGACGAACTCAAGCTCACGGAACTGCGCCGATTGGAATCCACTGGCTGCTTCGAGGCGTGTGCGAAATGCGTTGAAGGCGACGGGTGTCATGGTTTCAAGCACATCGACCTGGGCGACCAGCGTCTTGAGAATCGTCCGCACCCGCTGCAGAGTAGCCAGTGACCCTGGGGTGTGTCCGACCCAAAGGCGATCGCGTAGATACGCAACCTCGTGGAGCAACTGCTTGAACCACAGTTCATAGACCTGGTGGATGATGATAAACAGCATTTCGTCGTGTTCCCGCGACAATGGCTGCTGCAGCTCGAGCAGCTCATCCAACCGCAGGTAGCGGATATACGTCAGGCTTTTCTTGCCTTGGGCGTTTACTGGCACCGGCGCTGCCTCTTGTTGGCGAGGCCCTACCGCAAAGGATAGGCGACCCACCGGGCCAGTGCGACGGGCGCCCCGGAAGGCCGGTGCGCCGAGAGCGTGCTCGGCGCACCGACACCACCCTGATGGGAGTTTGACATATGCTGATTCGGCCAACCTTCGCGACGATCGGCGTACTCACCCTGGTCGGCTGTGCGAGCGCTCTGGCAACAGGGCCGGCGCAGCCTGCCAATGACAACGCCACGCAGTTTGATCAGCAGACGTGGACCGCTGTGCTCACCGAGGGCAGGGAGCAGTCCAGGGAATGTGGCAATGAGGCGATGTCCCCCGCGCCGGCGTTGAGCTGGAACGACCAGCTGGCGAGCGCTGCCCGTGGACACAGTCGCGACATGGCTGAGACCGGGCGGATCAGCCATACCGGCAGCGCAGGCGAGACCCTGAGGGATCGCATCGAGGCTGCCGGTTACCAGGCGCGTGCCTGGGGCGAAAACGTTGCGTCCGGCCAACGGGACATCGAAGCGGTCGTCCAGGCTTGGCTGGACAGCCCCGGCCACTGCGCCAACATCATGAACCCTGCTTACGAGGAGTTCGGTGCCGCGGTGAAACAGGGGCAAGATGGCTCGCCGTACTGGACCTTGGTGCTTGCCGCGCCGCAGCCGTGAGCCGGCGCAAACACCGGCCTTGTGCCCATGGCCGCGCTGGCAACCCGGTTCGGAATCCCGTAGGCGACCATTGCAGGCGCAGTAGGTGGCTGCGCCCGCGCCAGAGCGGAGGCTGCCGACATTGCCTTTCCCGCAACCGACGGCTGTGCGTTAAGTTACCCATGCTGGCCGTTATCAGAGCCATCTCGACCCATATCGTTACACACAACTCACGGCCCGGAGGCGTTATAGGCGGCGAGTGCGAGGACGAAGTCGCGAGTGCGTTGGAGGCCGATCCAGATACTCTTGTTGCCGGGCGGGCCATCGTG
>NZ_SKOG01000170.1 GCF_007120195.1 Aquisalimonas sp. | reverse complement strand
GGTGGGCGCCAGGTTCTATCGCGTGGCAGCCGGCGCACTGCGCCTGAAACACGCGCGCACCCGTGACGATGTCTGCACCCTCCGCCCCAGCAAGGGGCGCCTGCAGGCTCACGAGACCGACGAGCGCCGCTATCGACGCCCGTCTCCTCAGAAGCATTGCAGGTCCGCTTCAGTCTGCGCTCTGCGGAATTCCTGCATCCGATCCTCAAGCTCCTTTTCGGTGCGGAACAACACCCCGAGCTCACCGCGCCGCTCCCGCATGCGCAGCACCGTTTCGGCGGCCTCATAGTCTTCGTAGGGTATCAGTTCAGCGATGACGTCGATGCTGCACGAGCACTTCTGCATGACCAGGTAATCCTGGCCGTTTGCCGCCATACAGCCGAGAACGTAATCGACGCGCGCTTCCGTGGGATAGTCGTTGTCCGCGACTGCAGTCGAAGGCAGCGCCCCGGCGATAGCGGCAATCGCCAAAGCAGCAGTGGCGTGACGGAAACACCGCCAAATCGAATACTTCATTGTGCCTCTCCCCTTGCCTTGCCGTTGAGTTCCAGCAACGATAACCGGTCCAAGGAACGCCATGGAGACTCAAAAGTATACAAGACGACGACATTGGCATCCTCATCCGGCGACGCCCCAGACCAGGCTGTGTAAGCGACGCCGCACACGATCGAGATGCTGTCCATGGGGCCAAACGCTCGCCACCTTAAGAGGGCATTCAATTGGGGTTACCATGGGGTGGCGGGACGCGCCGTGGTGACGTGGCAGCGCAATGACGCCCATGCCGGGTTCGGGCTAACAGTTGGGAGGTGAACCATGAACGACGCAGTCATCCTCATCACTGGAGCGAGCAGCGGCATCGGTGCCGAGACGGCACGCCAGGCGACCAAGGCGGGGTACCGTGTCGTGTTGGCGGCGCGATCGGTGGACCGGGTGACGCGCTTGGCCGAGGCGTTGGACGGCCCAGACCGTGCGCTTGGCGTTCATTGCGACGTCAATGACGCAGCCAGTCAACAGGCCATGGTGACCAGCGCCCTGGAGCATTTTGGCCGCATCGATGCGGTATTTGCCAATGCGGGGATGGGCGGCAGCCCCGGTGGCTTCAGCGGCGCTGACACTGCCATCTGGCGGGAGATGATTCTCACCAACATCTACGGTGTCGGCCTGACGCTGCGCCACACCATCGAGGCGCTCAAGCGCACCCGCGGGCACCTTCTGCTGACCGGGTCGGCGGCTGGTCGGGCCACGATTGCCGGATCCATGTACAGTGCGACGAAATGGGCGGTCAGCGCGATCGGTTACGGCGTAAGAGAGGAGTTGCGCGGCACAGGCATTCGGGTCACATTGATCGAGCCGGGGATGGTGGACACACCGTTTTTCGATGAGCCGCCGGCCTATGCCCTGAAGCCGGAAGATATCGCCAGGGCGGTTCTCTACGCCATCTCCCAGCCACCCCATGTGGATGTGAACGAGATTCTCGTGCGTCCCACGCCGCCACTGGAGTGATCCGCTGATCGGCGGGTGAAGGTCGCCCAACCGGCTGACGACCCGTCGCCGGCAATTCAACCGGCGATCCCCAGCCCCGGTGGTGCCTTCGCCCTTCGCAAGTCGACCGCCACTGTGCGCGTCCAGGCTGGCACCCTGGGCAGCACTGCAGGCGCGATTCTTTGCCCTTGTAGCTCGATTGGATAGAGCATCGGCCCTTCGAAGCCGACGGTTGGAGGTTCAAGTCCTCCCAAAGGCACCATCAGTGTCGATCTCGACGGTTACAGGACTCTAGTCATCCGGTGGGAAGCTGTGATATTCGCCATCTTCATCCTGGTAGCGACCGCGCCGTAGCACCAGTGTCTCCGTCGGATGGCTGACGCCGATCCAGACCTCCCCGGTCTCCGTGTCCAGGACAACCACGGGTGGACCGACCTCCAGTTGATAGCGCCCTTCATCGGCTGACCAAGCGAGGGTCGGGGTGAACGCGAGCGCGAGCACCCCTGCGAATAAGCCCGGCCGGAACTGAGATGTCATGATGGCTCCTATTGCCTGACAGGCGCACCTCGCCTGCTGTTAGCATAGCGCACCGCAGCACTGCCGCGACCATCGCTGCGCCGATGCCTCGTGTTGGCGCACGCCCGGGAGATGCGCGTGGCGGCAGGTCTCGCATGGTTCGCTGTTCCTTGTTTCAGAACCGTCGCTAGTGTCCGCTTACAGGACACTAGAGAGTGGGATGGTACTCACATTTTTCGCCCGCTTGCGATGAGATGCTGCACGCGACTACCAGACACTCAGACGTGCCATGCTCGTGGGAAGGTTGGTAGGTGCGCTTCTCCAAAGTTGCGTGCGCCGCGGGGATTAGCGCTCGCGGGGACAAATTTTCATCGGTATTGAGCATTTCGTTGGGGTCTCATGGAACCGACCGATACAACAGACCGCAAGGAAATGGAGGAGCTGTTCCGCCTGCAGGACGCCGCATTGCAGGCGGCTGCCAACGCGATCGTGATCACATCCGTCGACGGCACGATCCGCTGGGTGAATCGGGCCTTTTCTGCGCTCACGGGCTATTGCGTCGACGAAGCGATTGGCAAGACCCCCGGTGAGCTCATTCGGTCGGGCGAACAAGGCCGCGAATTCTACTGCAACCTGTGGAATACGATTCTGGCGGGAGACGTTTGGCACGGAGAACTCGTCAACCGCCGCAAAAATGGAAGCCTCTATTGTGAGGAACAATCCATCTCCCCGGTGCGGGACGCGCGAGGTACGATTACCCATTTTATTGCCATCAAGCAGGACATCACCGAGCGCAGGCACATGGCGTCCCGCCTGGCCTACCAGGC
>NZ_SKOG01000065.1 GCF_007120195.1 Aquisalimonas sp. | reverse complement strand
GGTGACCTTCGACGGGCTGGACTGGCGCACGCTGGTGTCGCGGCGGGCGGCGTATATCGAGCGTCTGAACGGGGTCTACGCGCGCAACCTGGACAAAGACGGGGTCGCCCATGTCCAGGGACACGCCCGGTTCCTCAATAGCGCGACCGTGGAGGTGGACGGGGAGCGTTACACGGCGGATCACTTCGTTATCGCCACCGGGGGCCGGCCGACCTGCCCGAGTGTGCCGGGAGTCGAGCTCGGTATTGATTCCGATGGCTTTTTCGCCCTGCGGGAGCAGCCGCGGCGCGCCGCGGTGGTCGGGGCGGGCTATATTGCTGTGGAGCTGGCTGGCGTTCTGGCCGGGCTGGGTACGCAGACCAGCCTGCTGGTTCGCCGCCACGCACCGCTGCGCGAGTTCGACGGCATCATCCAGGAGGGGTTGCAGGAAGCGCTTCCCGGGCATGGTGTGAGTCTGGTCACGGAGTTCACGCCGGCTGCGTTGGAACGGGCCGCGGATGGCACGCTCACGCTGCACGCCGTGGATGGACGCACCGTGGAGGGTCTGGATACGGTGCTCTGGGCTGTGGGCCGCCGCGCCAATACCGACGGGCTGGGGCTGGAGGCCGCCGGCGTGGAGACGGATGGTGCCGGGCAGGTTCCGGTCAATGAGTGGCAGGAGACCAATGTCGACGGCATCTATTCCCTGGGCGATGTCACCGGGCGGATTCCCTTGACCCCGGTGGCCATTGCCACGGGACGGCGCCTGGGTGATCGCCTCTTCGGCGGACAGCCCCAGCGCCGCATGGATTACCGCGACGTGCCGACCGTGGTGTTCGCGCATCCCCCCATCGGGACTGTGGGGCTCACGGAGGCGCAGGCGAGGGACGAGCACGGCGATGCCGTGACCTGCTTCAGCACGAGCTTCGTCGCCATGGACTTTGCGCTATCGGATCACAAGCCACGCACGCGCATGAAACTGGTGACGGTCGGCAGCGAGCAGAATATCGTCGGTTGCCACGTCATCGGGGTTGGCGCCGACGAGATGCTTCAGGGGTTTGCGGTGGCTGTACGCATGGGGGCGACCAAGCGGGATTTCGACGAGACCGTGGCCATTCATCCCACCAGCGCGGAAGAAATGGTGACCATGCGTTGAGCGGGCTGAGTTTCGGATGCATTGGTTAGAGAGAGAAAGGACATGATCCGCACTTTCGAATCGTATCGACCGCAGATCGCCGACAGCGCTTGGGTGGATGCGACCGCCTTGGTTATCGGTGAGGTGGAACTGGCCGAGGATGTCTCCGTGTGGCCCATGACCGTGGTGCGCGGGGATGTGCACTACATTCGGGTGGGCCCGCGGACCAATATCCAGGACGGCTCGGTGGTGCATGTCGCCCACGCCGGCGATTACAGCCCTGGCTACCCGACCATCATCGGCGCCGATGTCACCATCGGGCACAAGGCCATCGTCCATGCGTGCACGGTGGAGGATGCCTGCCTGATCGGCATGGCCGCCACCATTATGGACGGCGCCGTGCTGGGCGCGGAGAGTATTCTCGCCGCGGGCGCCCTGGTGCCGCCGGGCAAGACGTTGCCCGGTGGGCATCTGTACGTCGGCAGCCCGGCTCAGGCCGTGCGGGAGATTACCGATAGTGAACGGGAGTTTTTACGTTACTCGGCGCGGTACTACGTGACGGTGAAGAATCGGCACCGTCGGGCAGCGCTTGGTTAAGCGGGTGGCGCACAGGGGTAGGTAACGCGGCATGCACCGGCTGCCGCCACCCATGAGGATGGGGCGTCACCGGCGTCCCAGGATCAGCCCGCCAAGAAACAAAATGATGAACAGCACGAAGATCACCTGGGCAATCCAGGCGGCGGTGCCGGCGATGCCGGAGAATCCGAGTGCCGCGGCGATCATCGCCACCACGAGAAATATCAGGGTCCAGGACAGCATCGGGTGGCCTCCCTGTCTTCGGCGGTGGCGCGCAGCCACGATAGACTGCTGACACAATAGCCCCCGGGTCAGATGTGTCAATCGGCGGGACTCCAATCAGCAATGAAACGGGAGGTATGTTGGCGCGCGCACGGATGGAAATCGCGGGCACGTCCATCGCCCCCGGCAGCCGGGCCACAGTCGAGCTGCCCGCAGGTCAACTCTACACCCATACCCCGGTCAACATTCCCGTGCAGGTTGTCCACGGGCGCCGCGAGGGACCCTGCCTTGTGGTGACGGCCGCCGTGCATGGTGACGAGATCAACGGCGCCGAGGTCATTCGTCGGCTGCTGCGCCAGCAGATGCTCAGCCGGATGTCGGGCACACTGATCGCCGTCCCGGTGGTGAATGTGCTGGCGTTCATCGCCCGATCCCGCTACCTGCCGGATCGCCGAGACCTCAATCGCAGCTTTCCGGGCAGTGAATCCGGATCCATGGCATCCCGGCTGGCGTACCTGTTTCGCACTGAAGTGCTGTCTCGGGCCAGCCACGCCATCGACCTGCACACGGCGGCCATTCACCGGGACAACCTGCCCCAGGTCCGCGCCGACCTGGAGCACCCCGAAGACGCGGCCCTGGCCCGAGCGTTTGGCCTGCCCGTGGTCATCCACTCAGCCCTGATTGAGGGAAGCCTGCGCAGCGCCGCCCGGGAGGTGGGTGTGCCGGTGGTGACCTACGAGGGCGGTGAGGCCTTGCGGTTCGACGAAACGGCTATTCGGGCCGGCCTTCAGGGTGTGGTGCGCGTCATGCGGCATTTGCACATGCTGCCGGCCTCGCGCAGCCGGCGCCCGACGCCGGAGCCGCAGTACATCGCCGATTCCAGTAGCTGGCTGCGGGCCGGGCAGGATGGTTTGTTCCGT